>CANJMS010000005.1 GCA_947475825.1 Nitrosomonadales bacterium | reverse complement strand
TGTAGGGGGAGTCCCATTTTGTCTGATCGTTCGTTGTGCAACCTCTGATTCGCCTATACGAGGAAATTTATTCGCGATATTCAATGCAACGGCCTTGGGCTGGATTTCAGCGTTTCTAAAAATTAGAGTTTTTCAACAGAATCGCCGAGGAGGAGACGTTTAGGGTTCCCAGCCTGAACTTTCGGTTGTGTCGGCCCTTAACAGGCGCTGCTCGTGGCCATGGTCTGTTTGAGGCGATGCAAATTTATTAATGCCAGGCTTTGGAGCAAGCAGTTAGCAAAATACGACATTTCTATTTTGCTGAAACCGGACATTACTATTTTGCCCTGACATTGTTACTTCGTATAATAAGCATTATGTAAAATAACATAATATTATTTGCCCGAAAGCTGGACTTCGCCACTTTCCATTGTCAAGACGAACCAGAAATACAATGTTGATATTTCGCATGGATCCCCAAACTAGCCAGCTAAGTAATTCATGCCACCACTGGCTATGACTACGTAAATTCAAGTAACCCGCGCAGGTTAGCTTTTATATTCGCCACCACCTCAATAGATGATAAACCGTGCAACCGACCCAGTGCTTCAACGACAATCAGCACATCGGATGGCTTTGATGGACGTTCCCCCGTTTTGGTAAATGGGCCATCCGTCTCAGTCAGCAGTCTTTCAAGCGGGAGTGCCGAAACCATTGAAATATGGCGCTCACTGCTAAGCATCGCAGCATTTATGGAGAAGTAGCAGCCCATCTCGATAGCACGCTTAGCTTCTGCCTTTGTTCCTGTGAACCAATGAAGTACGATCTTCCCTTGACCTAGGGGTAGATATTTCTCGATGTGATCTAGCGCGGACTTTGCCGCCCGAACACTATGCACTGAGATCACCTTGTTACCCGCTTCCGCACAGCGTCGCAAAACATGCTCGAAAACCTGCTTCTGCAGGTCAAACGACTTGAAGAAACGTGGTCCTGCATCCAGCCCGACTTCGCCAATGTATCGAGTCTCCGTAAGGTATGCGTCCCATAAAGCCAACTCGCTGGCGCGTTCCCCAACGAGTTGGGGATGAATCCCAAGTGCCGCACGCACATGGCGTGTGGCTTGCGCGAGTTCGTGGTTGCGCGGCCAAGCTCTCGGGGTAGTCGTCACGGCAAGCGTGAAGATGCCGGCTTCCTCTGCCTCTTGTACTGCCGCTCGATGATCTGGATAGAGGTCAAGGTGGCAGTGGAAATCGACTAGACCTTCAGACGCAGTCATGACTCTTCTGCCATCAGATCGGTTTCGTGATAACACCGTCTATTAACTGCGCGACTTCATTGAGTCCGCGCCGATAGACGTCGGCCAATTGATCGAGGCGTGGGATCTCGTCAGCAAGCGACCCAGGTTTGTGAATGAGCAACCGTGCTAAGTCAGGTCGTACACGTAACCGCTCGATCGCAAACTGAAACGAGCGCACCTGCTGACCTTTAGACTCGTGCGTGTCCAACGGATTCGCGCGAAGATCAGGTACAGTGTAGACAGTCGAATCGTGGCCACGCCCCCAAGCCGCATCGAGCGAAGCGCGACGGATCAAACATGGAAGACAATACCCACAGTGCTCAATCCCGTGACCTTGCCATCGGCTCTTTGCTGGTGATGAACATGAAAGGGAGTCGTCAGCGAGCAAGCGAAGCAGCGTCCCATTCGCGCATGACACAACCATCTCGCCTTTTGTCTTGTCCCAGTATGGATTCTCGACTCGCCCATCGATGCCCATTTCGGCGAGAAAGTCGTTCCATCTGGCTATGTAAAAAGGGTGTGTAGTTCTCGTGCTGTTCGACCCCAGTCGCAAGGGATCCAACGGAACATTGAGTGCGATGAGTCCATTCTCCGGTACTCGTAGCACGAAATTTGAACCAATACCGGTGCCAGCGAAAGCACCAAGTGAGAAGAAAAGGAACGACCGACCCCGAGTTGAGTTCTCAGAGCCAACGCCTTCCACCATACCATTTTCAAAGACCATTGGTAAACGCAGTCGATCAAACGATGAAGCGGTGTAATGGTTTTTCAGCTTGGAGAACAGCTTGCTTTGAGCATCACTCGATGCACTCTCCCCCGCGTGGCTGACGAGAAGTGGCGTGCGTCCGTTCTCTAAAAGATCAATGGCACCAATCAAGCTATCCAGCCCTCCCGAGAATAGGCTGACAGCATCAAATGTTGTTGGCAGTAATGTGGCGCGTGGCGTAGTAATTCTGATGAATCGTTCTGGTCTAAATCTGAATCCAACGGACCAACGATCCCCAGTCAGAAACCCCAGCATGCGTGAAAGTGTTCCTGCGGCAGCATGCCAACGATTTGGGTCGCTGACGGGCACCACAAGTCTGATTTCACGCGTCCATGAGTCTTGCGATTGTTCTTCGCGCGAGATTCGAGTGTCGGCGGCGTGAACGTGAGCGGCAACGATGAGCAGATCAAGACCGATTTCGGATGGGGATACGCCCAAGCGATTGAGACTTGTCAGAGCCCCGCCGATGCCGTGGTTGAGTGACTTTTCGCCAGCGACAAGCTCCAACCGTGTCGTCTGTTCATCAGTAGCGCTTGGGATTTCAATCTGATCGTCGGAGCCGAAGCGACCCACAATGAGGTGTCGATTCATTGGTCAGCCTCCGCGTCGCCAAGTCCCTTTAGAATACCGAAGGAACGCTCATAGACCGAATCGACAAAAGACTGGATGCGATCCTGCGTCAGAACTGGCGTCTCTGTGCGGGCTGCAGTCAGGGCATCACTGACACCATTTCGAATGAAATCGCATAACTGCTCTTGAATACGCAGCGCAGCTTGCGCATCGTCAGGCATGGTGATGGCCTTGATCCCTATGTCGTTGCACAAGCGCGCTTCGATGGCGTGAGTTGCATACAGTTCGAAGACCGTCTGCATCTGGTCGGGCGTAAGCGCATCCAGATCGGTGACGCCAAGTGTGGTTAGCTCAATGATCGTTTCGACGAACGCTTCCCTAGCAACGCCATCGTCAACTGTTCCAGCATTCGGGCATATATAATCGGCCAACCCGACGAAAACTTCGTCGATTGGACGCCCAGCCAAACCCTCCAAGTTCAGCGTGCGTAGAGCTTCTCTTACACCGAGAGCCTGTACATCCGTAAGGAACCCCAGCAGTCGTGCTCCGGCTCCCCGTGAAGCGCCCATGCGTTGTGCAGCTTGTCGCGCGCCTCCTGTGGACGTGGAAACATAGCTCGAAACCGCTCTCCCCAAGCTGGCACGGTCTCTCCCACCTGAGTGAGCAAAGCGCGTGAAGTTGTTGCGTGCACTCATGAAGCGGTTTGGGTCTGCGGGCGCGGGCATCGCAGGTCGATTGGCAGGTGCTGGAGGAACGAGGTCTGGTGCTGGCGTAGCGCCACCCGGTGCTGCCGGTATGCTAGGTGGATTGTCTCCGTCATCCGATCCGAGCCACGACGGTACAAGTGGAGTTCCTCCTCCTGGTCCTTTGTATGCGGTTGATGTTCCCACTAGCGACCTCCCTTCCTAGTCTTACGCGCGGCATCCGCCGCAAGTTTCAGCATCTGGTTGTTCGTGAGCTTGGACCAACCATCAAGCAGCCTTTCGTACTTGGCAATTGCATCGGCATCCTTGAGCGCACTCTGCCAACCGCCTACGACCCAAGGGCCACATCGGCTACCGGGCAGTGCGTGGAGGAAATCCAGCAGCTTGCCCTGCAAGCTGGGTTGTGCCTTGACCAGTACAACCATTCCATCGATCCCGGCGGGTTGGGTATCGAAGTTGTCACCACTCATGATCTTGGTTCGCACCGCCTCAAACAGTTTCTCCACCTCGGGCTGCGCGAGTTGTTTCAATTCCGACTCCAATGCCTGGACGGACATCTTGGATCCGAAGATCTTCTCTGCGACCTTGGCGAGATGCCCTAGTGCAGATGCAGGGCCAAAGTAGTCCTTCTTATCCTTGGACACGAACAGATAGGGACGCAGATCGATCTCCGCGAGCGATGGTTGCACGCGTGCCCAAGCCAAAATCGATTGCGATGCTTTCCACTCGGAAAGGATGGCGCTCTCTGCGGCCACTACTGCCTTCGACGTTTTCTCGTCGGAAGACTTCTCCTTGGTTTCGGTTCTTGGGGTACCGTTGTCACCCGATGCACTGGCATCCTCCAAAGGTGCTATATCCACGCAGCGCCCTTGCGAATGTGTCACCGCCACGGTCGCGATTTGCTCGAACAGGCTGGGCAAAAAGCGCTCAGCCAGCATTAGCTTCGCGAGCACTGGCAGCTTGATTTCGTCGCCGAAGCCGCGAACGTCAGCAGTGCATTTTCGCAGCAGCAGCGTGTTAAGAAAGCGTTTAATCTGCCGAGGATTACCCTTCGCACCGCTGGCGAGAATCGGCCCGATCTGGTCACTGAGCATCAGGGCGTTATGCGCCTTGGCGGCTTTGTCGCCGAGAGCCTTGTTGACAGTCGCGGCGTCAAGTGGCGCGCTTTCCCATGGTCGCTTCAACCTCAGACGAGCCGCCTTGATGAGTTCTGCGTAGCCGCTGTCGTCCTCCCCGAGTTCTGCGCCGGCCAGCAGGAGCGTCACGTAGATGCGTGTCTCTGTTTCACCCAATGCAGGAATACGGAACGGCACCTGGATCAGCTTTTCCAAGTAATTCCTCGCATAGTCGCGTGGGCCTGTCGTCTCAGGCAAGTCGGGGAAGTGCTTGCGCACTGCATACTCGATCATCGCCTCGTCGGCGGCAATCACAAATGCCGTGCGTGCGGTGAAGACAAACAACCTGATGGCTTCGAGCGTTTCGATAGCCGTGTCCGGCAGACAGCGATCGAGGTCATCGATTAAAACGACCAGTTGCTCAACTCCTGCATCCTTCAGGAGCTGATCGAAGGCTTTGCGGAATGCCTCGACCTCTTCTGGCACATTCTTTGTCTCGGCAGGCTTCAGGATCGACTTGATGCCATTGATCGCGGTGGTAAGATTTTCCTTGTTCGCCAACTGTCCGGGATCAGCCAGCACGCCCTCGAGCGTGCTCACGATGGTGTCGATTTGATCCACTGTCGGGATGCCGGTGAAAGCCGTTAGAGCCAAGCCACCGGACTTCTTGGCGACCTTCAGCCAATCAATCCGATTGAAAACATCCTTGACCGCGTGGGCAGCCTTAGTTAGCGCCGGGCGGTTCTTGACAAGACCAGTCACGATGCCTTCGATCAACGCGATCTTGGCGTCCTCGAAGCCTTGGTATCTCCATCCGTTGAACTTAAGGCATAGAACCTTGCCATCGCTGGCAAAGCCAGCTTCGATCATTTCTAGGACGCTCGACTTTCCAGCACCCCAGTCGCCATGCACACCGATCGTCACAGGCCGATCCGGACGCTCACGTAGCAGGTCGATGATCGTTATGGCGATCGCTTCGTTGTTTAGCAGATCGATACTTGTTTCATTGTCTGTCAGAATCATTCTACCCCCTCGTCGTTAGTGCCGTTACCGAACGTCTTACTCAACCCCTAACGCCTTAAACACCGCATCCACCGGATCTGAGTAAAAACTCGTCTGGAATTTAGCAAACAGTTCACCTGGAACCGTAGGAATGTCGGTCACGCTCGACATCGGCAGTAAGATGCGTTTAGCACCTGCATCAAATGCAACTTGTAAACTTTCAGCCAGGTTGCGTGCCTGAGTAATGGTTCCGCCAAGGGTCATGTCACCCATCACGACCATCTGAGATTGCACCGGTTTGGTTAATGTTGCTGAGCACAGCGCTATCAAGCTGGCCAATGTCAGCGCCTCGGGAGCTCCAGAATTTTGCAGCTCCACCAAATGCAAATGGTAGTCGTGATCTCCAGGCTTGATCGCTCCACTTACCCTTGAAGCATTTGCCTTGAAATAATCGAATGCAACCTTGGAGTGCTCCCGAAAACTATTACCGGTGACTGATACTTTGCCATTGCCGGCGATAGATTGAATCTCCAATCGGTATACACCTGGCATACCATTCTCGCCGATGCTAATTGTATGCAAGGTTCCGGGATTGGGTCGCCCATCTGGAATGAGGGAACCACCACCCTGCTCCGGAACCGAGATAAATCGCTCTTGCCCATCTTCCAGGTCTATGTAACTGAAATGGACGTCATAGAATTCCATGCCGCCGATTTTCTTGAGTTGCTCCTTAACTCGGCGACGAGTTTCGAGTGCATATTCCAGCGCCCGACGCACGTTCTCCTTTCCGTATTCACCGTCAGGGCAGGTCAGTTTGAGCAGGCCAGACACGGTGCGGCGCACGGCTATCGTATCGCGCTGGTTCAGGTTATTGCCCAGCTTGAACCATTTATCAATCGCATCGGCGAAGCTGCGCTTACGCATCTCGCGCAACCACTCGGCCAAGTAATCCACAATCATGCCGTACTGATTGGTGAAAAACTCCGGCCGCATCTTGGGAATCTCCCAGCCCGGCACATAAGCGTGGAAGCGATCAAAAAAGGCGGAGTCGATCATCGCATCAGGGAAAGGCGCGAACAAGTTGCTGACCTTCACCATCTGTTCGACAGATTGGTTGATGTTGCCAACAAACACCATGGATGCACTGGCATTGATGGATTCTCGGCCACGAGAGAAAGAGCCGCTGGCCATGTAGTCCTTCATGATCTGCACGCCGTCGTGGTCTTTGAAATTGATGCCAGCCACCTCATCGAAGGCGACCACATCCCAAAGTCCAACCAGACCGACCTTGCGTGCCCCCATGTTGTAGAACAAGTTGGCGACGGTAGTTTGTCCGCCAGATACCAGAAGGCTGTTCGGGCTAATTTCTTTGTAGAGGTGACTCTTGCCGGTGCCACGCGGCCCCAATTCGCACAAGTTATAGTTATTCTCCACCAGCGGAATCATGCGTGCCAGCAAGTGCCATTTCACTCGTTGATCAAAACAAGATGGCTCCATCCCAGTCGAGCGGATCAGCCCATCGATCCACTGCTCTTCAGTAAACCCCTTGCGCGACTTGAACAACTCATCCATATCCATGTTCGGCATCTGGATAGGCTTTAATTCGGATACTGAAAATGGCGAACCCTTCTGGTTCTCTTCAAAGCGGTACTGCAACGTCACGATGCACCATATCCCACCGACCAGCAGCTTCTCAAAATTGCGCACATAGGAATCAGAAATTTCGGCGTCCTTGATCGCCAAATTAGAAAGCAGCGCTTCATAACTATCCCGCTTCTCATTCAGCTTGACCGTAACCTTGTCGATCACCTTGTAACTACCGCTCTCGCGGATTTTTGACTTCACCTTCTCCGCTTCATCGGGGCGCACATAGTTTTCTGCCAGTACCCGTTTTACATTGACTAAGCCTGCATCAATTGTCGCCTGATCATCCGATGCGCAATACATGCCAAGCAAATACTCCAGCACATACACCGGCACATTCGCACCTTCTTTGATCTGCTTGGTCAGATCCTTGCGCACCACCTTGCCAGGCAGGAATTCGTTCAATAACGCATCGAGGCTTTTGTCTTGGTTTAAATCACTCATCGTCATTTCCTAAAAATCATTGGCAAACGCCAAGTCAACACGCAATGGCGAACGCAACACTTCCACCTTGGTTTGCGCATCACGGACAATCAAGTAATAATCCTTGTTCCGATCATAGCTTCCAGAACGCACCGTTAGCATTACGGTTCTCTTGCGTTTGTCCATTAACTCCGAATCGCTGTCGAAGGTCAACGATTGCTCATCGCTGATCAATGTATCTCCATCGCGAATGGAAATCTGCACGGTGCGTAACAATACCCGCTCTGAGATCGCTTCAGTCTGAATAAACTCGAAGCGCTGCCGGTTGGTTACTACCTTGTTGGAGGCTCCCAACAGACTGAATTCCACAATACGTGTTTTAGCTTTATCCGACTCGCTCTCGCGCAAAGTAATTACCGGGATCACAATTTCCTGTGGCATGGCACTACCATGAACAAATCGCGCCCCACCCGCAAAGTGAAAGCGCGCTGCTCCTTTGGGTAGCCAGAAGTCCATACTTCCTTCACCGGCTTCTGTTCCTGCCGTAACGGCAGTATTGCCGCACCATGCCTTGGTGTTGACCCCAATCCCCTGCCCTATCAGGAAGCGTTTTTTGGCGCGCAGCGTACCGGCAGGCTTTTCATCCAAAGGCGATTTATCCACATCGTCCAGCGCAGATTCTTGATACATAAATCCGTGATCAGCCGTCATCAGCACTACCGAGCCATTCAGGCTGTTGATGATAAAATTTGCCAACTGGCCAAGCTCCGTCAGCGCATCGTTTACCGCCTCAAATGTCTTGGTTTCTGATGCCTGTTTGTCGCCGATCATGTCGATCCGGTCATGGTAGATGTACACCACCTGTCGATCACGAACGAATTCACGCCCTTTATCTTTACCCAAGGCCAGCAAATCCTCAGCCTTGATTGCTACACCACCATATTTTTCAAGATGCGTGCTGCGCTGCTCGACTGTGGACACCACCGCTCCATCTGTACTTAAGTCGAGATTGGTATTCAGCTTGTAAGCCAGCTTGTTGTGCGGCAACAGCGAGGCCATACCCAGTGCAGTATAAGACGGCAACACACCGAGCATTGCTGATAAAGATGCCTTGAACCGACTGCGACCATTGATGATCCGCACCAGCTCTTCTGCCGCCTCAAAACGGAAAGCGTCCGAGATCACAACGAATACACGCTTGGATCCGCCATCCAACACCGGCTTAACATGCTTGACATAAAAATCCGGTTGACTCACCAACCCATCAACTCGCCACGTCTTCAACAAACCGCTGTTGCCCTCAACGACCTTACTCCAAGCTGAGGTCAGTTGCGGCATGAACCAGCCCGAATAGGTACTTTCGATACGCTCACTCAGTTCATGCAGCACCGCCCAACCCATCGGCTCCACTGCGGCAGCGGCATAATTGAACTGCCGATAGAGTTGATCAAAGCGGAAAATTTCTGTCTGATACGCTTCCAGTCCTTCTGCTGCATCAGCAAAACTAAAGCCTGCATCATGTGCAGACTTCAACTCAAAAAAGTTATATGCGGCTTCCAAGGCGTCATAACTCGCGGCCAAAGCACGGTTGGTATAGCTACCCTGAGCCAGCAAACGGTTCGCCCAATGACCATCACGACGGCGTGCGATCAAGGCACGCACGGCATTCGATTCAGCGCCCGATGCCGCAATAATCCGATCCTTGAGATATTTGATAATGCGCTGCTCGACTACCGCAAATGTCATCACATCCGAAAGTGCATCACCAGATAGTGTGCCCAGCATCCCGGCAATATCCAGCTCCTTGGCCACCAAATATGACAAAGCGTTGTAGCTGGCGAAGTGCGACATGTCTGAACGCCAACGACTAACGAACACCGCCGCATTCCCCGCCTGTGTTTTATTAGATAGCACAAAATGAGTAAGCTGGCCGGGGCAATTACCAGACAGAGCACGCGCGAAATCAGTCGCCAGCAAATGGAACAACAAATCGCGCAATGTCGGCTCCGCCACGGCGTAGCCGAACTCTTTATCCACCTTTGTCCAGAAAGACGCTTCCAGTTCGTTGCTCTGAATGTCCTGCCATTGCTTGGATACGGCATCGAGGTCAGCTTCCCCACCAATCACAAGTGCAGAAAATAAACGCAGCAATATTGCCGACAAGTCGGGCTGATCTGCTCGCGCCATGACCGCCAGCATCTTGCGATCCAGATCGATCGCCGTATCGCTTGGCACAACCAATCGCTTGAGTTTTTCGACGCGCTCTTTTGAGCGCAAAAACTTCGCCCTCAGCTTCAGATGCGCGCGCAAGCTTTGGGATGACAAACCGAGGTCTTCCAGCAGAATGGAAGCGGCATCTGCGCTAAATGACTTGCTGCGCAGGCGAATATCTAGCAGCCAATCTTGGGCAAGTACAGGCTCTGGCTTGTTGCTGTAGAGCAGCCATTTCTGTTTTGACGCACGTTCAATGTTCAATTTCACCTGAAGTGCAGGTATGGAATCGATGCGCACCAGTTGCACTTCAGGCAAGGCAAGACTGTCGATAGAAGTGGAAAATTCAACATCGGCATCATGCCAAAACACGACGGCGTGATTAGCATAAAGCGCGGATAGAGAATCAACGATGCGTTGTGTGCTCAACTATGAACCCCTATGGAATGAATTTATAAATGGCACTACCTACCGTGCCTATTGCCGATATGACACTAATAATCCAATGTTCTCGCAGCCATTCACCGACGGCCGCTATGGTGCCGCCGTGAATCTCCCACCAGGTTGCGTTGGTTTTAAGAGTGCCGTTTTCCGCCCGCTCCGCGATATTTGCGAGCACGTCCACTTTTCTGAGGGTGGACTGGTGAAGCTTCACATATTCACCGTTTTCAAAAGCTTTCGCTTCATCTGCACCAACCAGAAAATCACGGGAGGTGATTTTATTTTTAGCCATGAGACTTTCCAAGCGTGGATGCCCAGTGTATCCAACCCCGTATAGAGAGATGAGAATTCGGGAGAGGTCGTGCCGATTTTCTTCCGGTATTTCCACTGACGTACCCCCCAGCACTTGGCATCGGTGTTCTAGCGCGGCAAACCCATAATTAATGTCACGCATATTCCAATGCAGCCACTGGCTACGCTGATGAGTCTTGGCATACTCAAAGAACTCGTTGAGCATCCGTTTTTCGAGATCGCCAAACTGTTCAACGATCTGGTCGGATGCGATTTTCTTCTTCTCTGCCATCTGATGGATTGAGAATGATTTCGTTTGCCCAGTATCCATGTTTCGGACGGCTATCGATGTGACGCGTGGTGATGAGCCATCTTGTCTGTCGTAAAAACTCTCGCAGGAGTAATGGACAACCACAACTCCTGATGCTCGTTCAAAAAGTTCAGCAAGTTCTTTGCGAGCGGCTCGTCGACGTTTGAGCTGATTGATCTTCTGTCCCATTATTCTTCCACCCCACCAGTCACCGCCCTCACCTCCGCCAGCAAATCGCCAAACTTCCCGTAGTTCACCTTCACCCCATCATCCAGATCGAGCTTGATGCGCATGTCGGCGTAGTGGCGGAGTTTTTCGTCGTAGGACAGTAGCTCGACGTGTTTCTTGCGCAGCGCTTCGATTTCCTTGTTGAGCTTGTTGCGGGCGGCGGTGGAGGCGGCGGCTTCGGCATCCTTGGTCAGCATCTCGATGCGGGACTGGATTTTTCCGGTCAGCGGCACGACGTATTCGCTGCGCATCCGCGCCAGTGTGCCTTCGTGGTAGCGGTGCAGATAGACCAGCGCTTGAAATGCGCCTTGTTTGCCGCTGGAGAAAAGCCAGTAGATCGGGCGCTTCTTGTAGGTTTGCAGGTGGTCTTTGAAAAAGCTGCCTGAGAGATAACGGCGGATGGTCTCGATCGGGGTTTCGTTGCCCTTCTTGCCGAGACTTTCCGCCAACCAGGCCAGGTTTTCTTCCAGTGTCTCGACACCCCACATGGCCAGCAGGAATTCGCGGATGCGGTTGGTGGCATCGTCCTCGAACCAGAGTTCGTCGGTGAGCGGCACGATGCCATCGGCGTCGGCGGGAAAAGTCGGGTAGCGAGTGGCATCGAAGCCGACGTTAGCGGCGTGGGCGTAGATCAGGCCGGGTTCGTCCAAGCTGTAACGACCCATCATGCAGCCGATGGCGTAGGAGATCAGGCGCTGGCAGTCCTTCTCGCGGTCGGCACGGGCGAGAGTGATCTTGTCTTCCTGGACTTCAGGAGAGAGTTCGTCCTGCAGGCCATAAATATTAATGAAAAGTTGATTGATGCTTTCCTCTGATTGCTTGACATCTTTAACCTGCGCAATTGTTTCTGTCTTGTATACATGCCATGCTTCTTCCAAAGAAGGCATCGACGAGTTTATAAGAGTGTGTTTTTCGAAATTCCAACTGGACTCAAATGAATGGAAATCTTTCATTGCAACATCAATGCACCGTTTAGCAAACTTCTCAATCTCCGGATTGGAATCTAAAGCTGTAGGCAGCTTTTCAATTGTCCCTGCCTCGAAATTCAATGTTGGGCTTAAGGCTGTAAGAATCTTTTGGCAGATATTTGAATTCAACAATGCAGCGAAGAACAAAGTATTTCTGTTCTTGGGGAAAAGTGATATTCCGGCATCAGCAAATATGAACCCCTGAGGAAAATACCGTGCAGAAAATGTACTCGAAGAGATTTTTGACCAACTTACGGAAGGTTCAAAATAGAAAGGCACATTTTGCGGGCGAGACATTTGTCGCCCGTTTGAGTCCACGTATCCACGAATTTCTTCACCATCCCTCTCCCAATTGACCACGTATTCATGATTTCCATACCACTTTCGAAAGTCACCGCCCTTGTTGAATGGGAACCATTTCTTATCCTTCCGCTCATTTGGAGTGCTTGGAGGGAGCGCTAATTTGTGCAGATTTATCTCATGCCAATAGCGAGCAAAACGAGTGTTATCGCTGGTCTGCAGTCCAACTGCAGCCTGTGCAAAGCTTGAAAGAGATTTATTCTTAACGAATGCATCTCGGAGGCGCTGACTCACCCAATACCCAATTGGACTCCCTGGAATTTTCTTGAAATCATCAGGCTTGGCTGTGTAAAACCATCCGCAGTTCGGTATCCTAATAGCCTCCAGTGTTTTCGGCCCTTGCAGATCTGAGCCTCTAAAATCAGAAAGACGGATGTATGATCCAGTAAAGCCAGAAACATGAGCCTTGCTTAGCGTGAAGGTGCAAATCGGCACTGTCGCCCCATCAAAACCGGAATATTCAAGTTGCACCAAGCTCGTCAATGTCGCGTTGTCGAGAAAGTGCTGGCGTAGCTCTTCGTAAGAAGAAATGAACATCCACACGAAAGGCGACATGAAACCAAGGTGGCCGGACTCTTTGGTCAGCGTCAAATCTCGGATCATGAAGGCTGAAAACAAGTCTTTCTCAAATCCATCGTAATTGTCTTTGAGATACTTCTTAAGCAGTGGCGTCAGGTATTTTCCGCCCATATACGGCGGATTCGCTACCACCGTATCGAACTGCATCCCCAGCACTCTTGCCTGAGCCACCAGCGGCAATAAATCTTGCGCCGCAGCTTTTGTATAGAGGTCGCCGTTCTGTATAGTCCGCTGCAAACCCTCGGCAAGAACTGGCAGTTGCACATTCAGTTCTGGCGGAATCTGGATCAACGAGCCAAAGGTCTTGGCTTGGACGAAGGTGTCTATCAATTGGCGGATGGATTGTGCTTCGACAAGCTCAGCACGAACGGCATCGAGTGCCTGGACAATTTCATCAGCGTCGAGTCCCTTGCTTTCCTGCAAGGCCAGCACATTTAGCTTGGGCGGATTGTCGAACAGGCGTCGGTCGTCGGCGCGGGCTTTCATCAGCAGGGCGAACCCAGCCAGTTGCGCGGCTCGATCATCAATGTCTAGGCCGTAGAGGTTCTTTTCCAGTATCAGTCTGGGAATGGCTCGGAGCTGATAACCGCGTTCCAAATAAATCGCCTTGAGCACATCGTAGCCCACCACCAGGATGTGGCCGGAGCCACAGGCGGGATCGAGCATGGTGATAGTTTCAGGATTGATGCTGCCACCGTCTTCATCCATTCTGGCTTGGGTTATCGCGGCTAAAGCCGCTCCTACATCCGGCGTCTGCTCGGCAGGTTCAATGCAATACGGCCACTGGCTTTTCAGCGTCGAAGCCGGGTTCGCCATCAACCACAAGCGACCGACGCTGTTCTGCACCAGATATTGCACGATCCAGTTGGGGGTGAAAAGCTGGGTGGCGGCGGGAATGTCTTCGCTCTTGACCACTTTGCCGATCACTTCGTCCTTTTTCTCGCTGATGTAGAACTGGTAGAGCCAGCCGATGATTTCGACCTCTTGCCAGTCTTCTTCTGGAATGGCTTCCACCAACTTGGCGATGACGGAATCGGTACGCAGCAGATTGTCCGGCAGCAGCAGTTCGGTTTCGTCGTCGATGTGCTCGAACAGGAAAGGCATGGCGATGGATAGCGCGTTGCATTGGGCGACCAGCAACATTTTGTAAAGCTCGCCGTCCTTGTTTCCTGCCAGCTTGAGTTCGACCGCTTTGGCTTTGTTGTAGCCCGGCAGTTCCAGCTCGGTGGCATGGTTGAGGATTTCCGGCATGCCGCCTTCGCGGTTGGATAGCACGCGATGGCCGTGATCCAGATAGTCGTGGATTTCCATGTAGCGCAAAGCGGCAAAGCGGTTGAACCAGGTGTAGGCGACGGCTTCCATCGTCTGGCTGAAGCCTACTGTCTTGATATGCTTGATCAGACGCTCGCGTTGTTCAAACACCTTAACCGGCCATTCGCGTCCGGCAATGATGGCGATGTCGCCTTTTCTTTCGCCGGGTGCAACTTCAAGTTTGCCGCCTGCTTCCGATAAGCCGAGCAAGTTGGCGCGTGCCGTGACGGCGGCGATGAAATCCTTGCGGGCTTGCGGGGCGTAGGATTTTAGTTTGGATTTGTTCATTCTGGTTATAGCTGCCCGATATGCTGATGGATGCGGGCGAGAATGTCGCTGAAAGGAATCTGCCCCGTATAATACAGCGCTTCGGTTTCGCGATATTTGGTTTCGTACAGGCTGCGCACTTTGGGATCGGATAACAGAAAGGCTTCGTTACTGGCGATATCGAGATTATCGCCGAAACGGAAGCGCTCTATTTTGCGGGCGAGATAAGTCGGTGTGCCGATAAAGTTCAGCACTTCAGGGCTATCGAGCAGGCAATAGAGGTCGTAATAATGGCGCATGAAGTTTTTCGGAAACGTGCTGCTTTCCTGCTGCATCCGAAACTTGGTCGAGACGGTTTGCAATTTTTCGACAAAGGTATAAGCGGGGCTGTAGCAGGCAACATCCACTGCCCGATTATCAATGACCGCGACTTTCGCTTTAAAGGCGGCATCCAGCGCCCACGAGGAGATGGTACACGGGCGGTTTGGGGCGGTGTCGTCGAAGCCGACTTCAAGCAGGACTCCGTCTTTCACGCCCGGTAACGACGATGTCAGAATGGGATAATTGAGCAAGATGCCGCAGTTGCGATATTTGGCATCGTCAAAGTCGGTGTCGCGCGTGATTGATTTCAGTCCGGGAATTTTTATCTGATGAGCCAGCCAATCGAAGAACTCACGACGAGATTCTTGGTGAGCGGGCTTATCCTGGTTTTTTCCAGTTTTAACGCCAAGCTCTGCGGGCGGCTCGAAACGAATATCAATGTCTTCCGAAAAACGGTGGATGAGCTGATAGCCTTTGGAAAGTGATGTGCCGCCTTTCAGTTCAAATTTCCAGCCTTGTTGTTGCAAACCCCACAGGCAATGCATCAGCCAGTAGTCTTTTTCAATCAGTGGTGGCGCAATGTTCTGTGCGTCTGCAATCTGCTCGATAAGAACAAGAAAACCCTCATGTTCATGCAAAAAGCCAGTGGCCTTCATTTAGCAGGCTCGGGTTTAGTCACGGCCAAGTCATTCAGCCAGCTTTTCATCAGGCGACGGGTTGCGGCAGAGCCGTAATCCTGCAAGGATTTTTGCAGTTTCTTTGCATCAAATTGTGCCAGCTTGCGACGCGCAGTAGCCAACACCTGAGTTTCGTCTTCTGCCAGCTCATCAAGATTGTTCAGCATATCGACCAACAGATATTCGCTGGTCACTTGATTGGTCAGAGGGAATCGATGCTTGACGCGGAAATCAAACTCGCGATTGCCAAGGCGAAATTTCCCATGGCGCTTGTGGTTATAAACGATGGTTTTATTGTAAAGCTGGGTCATGCCCAAGCGTAGCGAGTTATAGACGCTGGGATTAAAACTGAGAAAATTTTTATCTTTTAGAAATGCCTCCAGCATTTCTTCTTCGGCTGGTGGTGCATCACCGAAAACACTTTTTCTCGGAGCGTAATACAACCCTTGCGCAGCCTTGGTCAGACGACCAGCGGCAACCAGTTGCTGTAGCTCCCGGTCGACGCTGGTTGAATAAGGTGCGAGGTCTTCGCGGCGATACACTTTTCCGGCACGAAGGTGTCGTGCAAGGGGCGATACTTTTACCTGCGCTAAAAGTTGAGTGCTCATGAATGTTTCCTCATTTACGTTTCATGCAGAATCATACCCCTTAAGTATATTTATTCATAGCGCAAATTAACCTTTTACTGTATCCGCGCACGCTGTCCGGCCTTGATCGCGGCAAGCAGTTCAGCCCTGAGCTTCGCCAGGTATTCCTCCACCTCGGCCTCAGTTTCCAGATAGGATTTGCTGGATAGATCGGCGGCGCGAATCACCTTGGCGGGTTTGGGTGCGACCGTTTGAGTTGTTTGCGACGCACCGAGGTTAATAACAGTGGGGTTATCGCCGGCGGCTTTTACGGCGAGCGGCTGCGGTTTGGCTGCGGCACTCACGGCAATACTAATCATGTCCATTGCACTATCCAGCGCATTGCCAGACTGCTCCTGCAAATAATTGATTTGCGGGATGCTGGTCTGCGCTGAGATGTCGATCTTGATTTGTTGCAATGAATGTAAAGCACGATTGCGTAAGTCAGGCTGGGCGTGTGCCTGATCCAGTGCCTGGCTGACCTCGACAATCTTCTTTTCCAGCAGAAGCAAGGCATGTTCACGCTTGGCATTGACCAGTTTGGCGTTCACCGCTTCCACGGATTGGATCAACGCCTCGATCTGATTGACTTGCTGATAGGGAGCCGAATTGTCTCGAATGGCGGCTAATTGCTGCAAGGCACTTGCTGCTACAGGCTCTTTTATCAGCGCGGGGCGGTTCGGCTCGAAGCGTTGCAGGGCTTCCAGCATTCGCCGCCATATGGCGATTTGATTCTTGTAAAAGCTGGTGAGGTCGTGAATGTCTTCCGATACATCCTTCCACGCCTCTTTATCCGCCAAGATTGCTTCGACGAATTCAAAGGAGTCGCGAACCGCCAGTTGTTTGGCAATCCGCAACAGGGCTTGATCTATGGTTTGCTTACCGGGGTGGTGTTTGGCTGTAGCCGTATGAGAGAACTCCTTCAACTCGGCTTGCCATTGGCTGAGATTGCCCCGGAAATCTGCAACCAGTCCATCCTCTTCTTCCCGGCCCAACTTGGAGAATAGTTCTTTATGAAGATCGCGCGCGCGCTTGAGCTGAGCAGCATCGGCAGATTTGCGCTTGAGGATGGAAACTTGTTTGAAACGGACGGATTTGGTGAGTGGATCAATCGCACTCTTGGGTTCGAGGTCGGAGCCTTCGAGCATGAGTTTGATTTCACCTGCCATAAACAGCCGCGCGATGAGCAATACCACCTCCCATTCGGGCTTCCAACCCCAAGGTGCGCCACTGAATCGCTCAACCACTTCCGAGAGTAACACGCGACTCTGGCTGGCTTTGAGCTGGAGGTATTCGCGCATTTCATTGAGCGCCAGCGGGTTGCCCTCTTCTCCGCCCAATACAAATGCGCTTTGACCGATATTGTCCGCCGTTAAAATGGCCTTGATTTCGGCAATCGGTTCGATTTGGCGCACCTTGAGGTAGGACAGTTTGGTATAGGTGTTGGAGATGAGGTAGTTGACCAACTCATCCACTTGCGTAGAGGGAGCTGCGGACTTGGAGGGCAACTTTTGGCCGAGGGCGTAACAGTCGCCGGTGACCAAGGCCGTGCTGAGCTGCTCAATCAAACGGGTTTTACGTTCGCGGTTTTCATCTTTGCGGTCGGCAAGAATACGTTTGAGAGGCGCCGCAGCGGAACTGCCCTTGGGGCTATCAATATATTTCTCGATTTGCAGGTAAAGGGTCAACTCAATGTCCAGACGGTTGCTCTCTTTCATGCGGATCAGGGCACGATCCGCACTCCGCAGAATTCCTTTGGCATCATTCAAGGCCTCGTAGTCGTCGCTTAACGGGGTGCCGATTTCCAGAGAGAGTTCGTGGTTGGCATTTTTCCAGGGCGCGCCATCCAGCAGGCGGTTAATCTCATAATCACTCTTGGTTCCCCGGTGGCGAATCTTGCTTATGTCGCCCAGAATTTCTTCGTAGATCAAGTTACTCAGCAACCGAGACTTCTCAACGGCTGAAACTGCTTCATGGGCGATTTCGCGCGCCACATCGCGTTCCTGATTGGTCAGGAATGACCAGAGATCACCGTTGCGGCTGACCAAGCGCTGATGCTCCAGACGAGTCAGACTTTCTTGAATTTTGCGTTTGAGTGCCAGCTTGTCAGCATCAATCTGATCCACGCAGAGCGTCGCCAGATTATCGACGTTGGGTTTGATGATGTCAGGGATATAGCGGATTAGGAACAGCGCCTTGAGCAGTTGAACATCGTATGGCTCAAGCGATGGATTGGTAGGCGCTTCATCAATCGAGCGCTTGGCACTGGTGTCGATGAAACTCTCAATGGAGGGATAAAAGTCGTATATCGGCACGAGCACATCAATACCGCGCTCCGCATTGCGCACGGCGGCAGACTGAAATGCATCCAGCAATGAGCGCTCGCCTTTGGACAGGTGCATGCCGGTTGCGCCTACCTTGCGAATGGACTCGAAGACCTTTTGCAGCAAGGTGAATTGGTATGGGGCAAACGGATAGCAAGCTACGAATTCTGCCGCATCCTTGTAGCTGCGCATCGAGACCGAGTTACCGACAAAAGCCAATTGGTTGTTGATGATGTCGCCTTGTTTCTCAAAGCAATCGCGCAACGCATCGTGTGCCGCTTGTGTCTTGGACAGCAGGCGTTCGCCGATCACTTCGTCAGTATTGGAGCTGGCCAGGGATAGCCGCGTGTGGAAACGTCCCTGAATCTTGGAAAAGTCTTGTGATTTGGCCTTGTTCGTTTCACCAATGGCAGCGTCAATGTCTTCCTGACTGGTCACGATAACCCATGCGCGTCCTTGGCATAACGTGCCAAGTTGCTCCGTGATGGTTTGCAGGGTGAGCATGAGCTGGGTGTTGTCACCAATAAACTGACCGACCTCATCCGCCAAAAAGATGACACGGTGCCCCGCTGGTTTGGTGTCGAGATAATCACGGATGAGCTTGGCAAAGCCCTCGATATTGATTTTGTAGTCATCACGGGATTTATCGAACCAGCGCCCGGCAGACTCTTCCGTCATGTTGAGCGCCTTGGCCAAGGCACATACCACGTCATCGCGCAGAAAATCAACGGCGTCACGCTGTTTGTTCCAGATCGAGCCGTTTTTTTCCTGGAAGGCCGCTTTGAACGCTTCATAAGCGCCCTTGCCGACCAGGTATCGTTCCATTTCCGCAACGTGTGGCGCATCGCCGGAGTAGCCGAGCTTTTCATTAAAGACTCGCATGAATACCTGGAGAATTACATCCCGATCAGACTTGCTGTCGGCCTTGGCATCGATGTTGAACAGAATGACATCGGAGCTACCCTTTGCCGCACGCTGAATGTCGGCCAACAGCAAGGCATCTTTGATTTTGTGCTCATCAAAGAAGGCTGCCGCTTTTTTAGGGATGCCGGTTTTTGGATCAACCGCTTCGATGTTTTCCAGCAGGTAGGACAGGATTTTGATGAAGTGAGATTTACCTGAGCCGAAGAACCCCGAAACCCATACGCCCATGCGCGACGAGACTACCGGGTCTTTTGGATTATCAGCTGCAGCCAGAAACGCATCAAAAAATCGGCGGAAATATTCGGTCAGTTGTTTGGTGACGACGTATTCGTCCAACTCTTGCCAAATGCTTTCGGCATCTCGCTGATCGGCCTTAATCACGCCGTTGATTGGCCGGTCGATTGGTTTCTTAAAGAGCTCCCTGATTTTCATATTTTTTGCCCTATGTTGAATGCGCGTCAGGATACCAGCTGGAAAGCGCGGTAATAGTGGTCTTCGGAAAGTTTGTTAAACAGGCGGAAAGAGTGGCCGTCATATTTGCCCGGATACAGCATTAACAAAGGCGTGTCTTTCATCAACGGATGCAAAGCCGAAAGCAAAGTGTGTGTGCGCAGAATAGGGAAGACTGACCCGACACCCGTCAGAATGACCAAGTCTTGATTATCGACATCAATCTGAGCAACCAGACGTTCTGCCAATTTATCCTCTTTCAGAACACGCCGCATGGATTCAAGTGCTTTGGTATCGCCTTGTGTTTGCTGCATATCAAGCGCTTTATCGAGCAGATTGCGTTCTTCCAACACACCAATCGCCAAGTCAAAAAGATTCACCGTGGCAAATCGAATCGGCGGGTGATGCTTGGCAAGGGCAGGCTCAATGACTTCATTCAGAAACGCGCGCATTTCCAGCTCAAACTCGGGCGGGTAATCAAACACCCAAAAGCCGATTTCATTCCCCAGCCCATGGTTGTTTAATAGCTCCTTCGAGGTGAGTCGCGGAAGAATCTGATTCAAGCGCTCTTCAAATGTACTCATCGCGATACCTTCATGGCCGCGAGAACCTCAAGCTCGCCATGCTGTTTTAGAAAAGAGACGACAGTCGGATGCAGATTGGGTGGGGTCATGTTCAATTTTCTGCTGGAATCAAGGTATTTTGCTTCGACCAGTATTCGGATAATGACTTGGTAAAGTTTTTCTTTTGTGGATGCAGACCAGTGCTCGATTTCACCATCACGGTGCGCACACTCCACCCAGAATGCATCCCATAAATTGCTATTCAGAGCTAATTCCATCCGGCGAAGTTGTCGGGCATAAACGTCTCGAAGAAAATCTCCAAGCAAGCGGCTATGCTTAATCGCGGCAGCCAACAGTAACTGCGTAGCAATTTCAAAGTCTCCTTGGCCAATCAGCTTACACGCCTCCTCGTTTAGCATCATCAGGCGTTTTCTAATCAAATTAGCCTGCCGATAAGCCGTAGCGGGAGTTTTTTTCTGCAATATATTCTCAATCTTTAAAGCATGATCCCATTCCTGAGTTGATGGATGCGTCAGAAGCAATAATGCAATTCGCCTGCTCTCAGTAAACATAAGAGAACCAGCAGAAATTTCAGCGTTGTATGGGGGCAAGTCTATTCTCAATTCTTGAGTATCCGCAAGCGTCGTATTCTGGGGTTAATAACGGACAATCGCAATGAGATAAAGCTTGTAATGACTTGTGTAGGTAGTGGCGGCCCGCTGCTTTCACATTACTGCCATCCCTAGCAGCTGCTTGGCACATAGCAGACGTTTGTGTCTGACGGCAATTGGTAAATGGTCATGCCTCGTTACTACACAGCCCGAAAGACGACATTCATAAATGCAACTCGCGTATCCTCCCCCTCATTCTCCACAACACCCCGGACGCCCCCTTGGGGTACGCCACCCTCCCCTTTTTCGCTATACGCTCATCCCTTCGGGACGCTGCTATGCAACGCAGACCGGCCAGCTCGTAACTCCGCGCTCCGCTTGGTAAAACCAAAGCCGCAAACGTCAGTCCTGCATCACTCATCATCGCCTAGCCACGGCGGGCTTTACGGCTCTTCTGTGTTCTTTGGACACACGTTAAAACGCGATTGAAACCAGCCGTCATGACCTCGATCCACCGCCTACACCTTCGCCCAACACGCCTACAGCACCGGGATCTTCGCACCTATCGCTGCGCTCCATAAAGCGACCGCACCCGTACACCGGCGATGGTCGTGCGGCTTCGTTGTAGCTCTTCGAGCATCACGGCCAGAACGTCACAAGCAAGGTCAACAACGGCGCAAACGTCGTGCAGTCACACCACGTTTAAACGCGCCTAAATTCGCCGTACTGCTATGCAGAACGGCCACACCTGAAGACCTCAACAACTAACTAACTGCACCGGCTTTTGAATCGGTTGTTACAGGCCGTTTGTTGAGCGCCTTCACCTGTCTTTTGTAAATCATGCCGTCGCATCGCCAGTGGCTGGTCAGTCGCGGAGGCTAATCATCAGTCACGCCAGCCTTCGAGGGCACGATACAGCCGTGCCGCTTTGCGTGCCCCTTCTCCCGTTCGCACTCCCTGCGGTCGCTTGCGCTGCGGCTTCGGTTGCCCCTCTCGTCTGTCATGCCTGATGCCGCCTCCTAAAAGCGCGACTGCCTTAACGCCACCCTGCGCGAGCGATACGACGGCATGACCCACTACACAACAACCAGGAGAAGACAGATGCGCGATCAACAAACCAACACAACCGAAAGCAAAACCACCTGCGGCAGCGAGCTTCACAACAGCATCACTTTGAAAGCAAACCAAGGAGAAAAGAAAATGAATAAAGACATCTATCAAGCAATCACAGACAGAATTATTGAATCACTGGAAAACGGTGTGGCACCTTGGGTCAAGCCTTGGGCGAGCTGTGGCGCACCACGCAATGCAGTCACAGGCCGCGAGTATTCTGGAATCAATATGATTCTTTTGGCAATGTCGCCCTTTGCAAACCCTTTATGGCTGACCTACAACCAAGCCCGTGCAGTGAATGCTACGGTGCGGAAAGGCGAACACGGCACGCAGGTTGTTTTTTTCAAGCCCTTCAAAATCACCGACAAGAACGATGCGGAAAGCACAGCCCCACAAGGGGACAATGAAAAAACCATCCCGCTGTTACGCACTTACACGGTATTCAATGCGCAGCAAATCGACAACCTGCCAGAGAAATACACGCAAGCCATTAAGCCACAGCTCGACAGTTTTGCAGACAACGAACAAGCCGAGGCGCTACTTGCCAAGGCCATCATTGAACACGGCAAGCCCAAAGCCTGCTTTATTCCAACTCTCGACAGAATCCACTTGCCGAACAAAGTCGAATTTAATTCAATCCCGGACTACTACGCAACCGGACTCCATGAGCTCACACACTGGACAGGCCACACAAGCCGCCTTGCTCGCGACTTTAATGGACGTTTCGGGGACAGCAGCTATGCGTTCGAGGAATTGATTGCAGAGCTGGGAGCCGCCTTTCTGTGCGCTCATTGCAGCATCAACGGCCAATTGCAACATGCCAGCTATATCGGGAACTGGTTGAAGGTGTTGAAGAACGACAAGCGCGCGATCTTCACAGCCAGTGCAGCAGCGCGCAAGGCCGCTGTATTTCTGGTCGGCGAACAAGAGCAGGAAGAAGAACAGGCAGCAGCGTAAACCAAACGGGGCGGGACACCCTGCCCCCATTATGGTGCTACGTTGGCACCACTTTGCAATCAATTAAAACCAAGGAGAAAAGAAAATGCTCATCGTCGATCAAGAGGCCACCGCACTGCTGGCCGCCACTATTGAAGCTGATCCAGAAGCTAACATTCGCGCGCTCTGGACGGCGCAAGGCGTACCGGAAGAAATGCAAAATTCGCTTGTTGCTGGTATCGCCGCAAAGGCGCAGCCCGGCGCACAAGTTGGTCCGTTCACCATTCCCGTCAATAAGCCCGCGCCACTTATGTTCGTGTTATGAATTCGTTGTTCTTTGATGATGCAACCCACACCAGAGTATTTTCGCGTACGCGAAAACCGGGATGCCCATTTCACGCGCGCGCCTTCGCACTGGGTCACTTCCGCGACTAGCCGCCGGCCACCTTTCAGGCCACCCCTTGCCTGACGCTCAAGAAGGGGCTGCCAACTCCCCTACTCCCGCTACGCTGGGTTCCGGCAATCCGCCAACCCCTTCGCCGCTGGGCTTATCCCCAAACCTACGCACGGCACTTTGCGCCCTGCTCCAAAGCCTTAAACCAACCCTCACTCTTTAACTTGACCGTCCGCATGGCACGATCCGGTTGTCCACCCCTCGTTAATAGCCACCCGAAAGCCGACCTTCATAAACGAAACCACCAAGATGCCCCTGACGGTTGCTATTGAAACAATTATTTCTTGATGCCGTTCACCGCCGCCTTTAATGTAGCGCCAGCCTTGAATGCTGGAGCCTTGGAAGCTTTGATCTTGAGGGCTGCACCAGTCGCCGGGTTGCGGCCATTACGGGCTGCGCGCTTGCGTAAGCAAAAGGGTAGCGTCCCCTTTATTCGTGTGCGTTGTGCTACCCGCGCCCAGAGCGACCCTATCGCAAATGCCACTCACCTTTTTCCCCAACTTCGAAGGAAAACTGAACTTTCAGATGCTCATCAAAGGCTAACTCATAGACCTTCACAAGCGCAGCTTCAATCGCTCGATAACTAGAAGGATAGAATTTGTGCGAATCTGTCACAACGTGCCCCTCCTTGTTACGAAAAACCTTAGCTACTTTAAGCCCCTCAAGGGATGTTTCGGAATTTTCAAAGTTTGGCACCTTATTCATTTGCGCAATCAATTCACCGAGTCTAAATGTGTCATTGGCATCAAGTAATTCTTTGTCAACCTCTGTCAGCTTATACGGAAAGTTCAGTCCAGTAACATTTTTCAGTGGCTTATTGATGCCGTAGCCGGACTTGAGATAAACAGCCTTCAAGAGAAGTTCAACCCCGATGCCGATCAATAGCCTCTTCCTGATATTCCTGACTAACAGCTTCCTATTTGCGGGCACTTTCAGCGATGCTTTTTTTAGGAAAGCAGCCTCCGTAAAATTTATCTCAGCAATTTCCTTAAATAGCTTCCAATCATCTTGTGGAAAGATTTTTGCGAATTGTTCCTTCACTGCTTGTTCGAGACTGGGCATCGGTCACCTTAACGTAATAGTGTGCGCACTGGCGCGTTGCAGACGACAAGGCAGCCCCTTACGGGGCGACCGCGCCGGGGGTGATTTCAATGATTGTCATAAACTTTCTCAGGTAGCTCCAGCAATAAATACAAATCACCACGACCGATGGCTTTCGTGAAGAGGCGTGCATCGCCCACGGGCCCTAATGGCTCCCGAGAGCTCTCTCCCAAGCCTCTTTATTCGCCATCTGTGCCTTTGCCAGTTCGGCGCTCGTAAACTCTTGCTGGTTTTTCGATTTCAGATACTCGTTGAACCATGCGAACGCAAATCTATCAGCATCATTTTCTTGCCCCACGTTTTCTGCTTCGGAAATAGCTTTGGGGGCTTGGTGGTCGCAAACAGCATGGGCAACTTCGTGCAGGACGGCAAACATAAAGTATCGAACTTTCGAGTCGTCCTCAGCCACGTTTCCTCTTGGAACAATACGCTCGGACAGGATAATAATTTCGTGGTTTTCACAAAACTCGTGAGTCAGACGGCGGCCATCAGAGGAATCCATGCAGACAAATGCCAGCCTCTCCCTAAGACTATCCCATATTTCGCTCGGCAAACAGCGGAGCGCGTGGCAAATCCAGAACTTTGCGTCGTAGCTACAGCTAAACATGATGTATCTTCTCAGTCTCTGATATGACCTGTTGGGCGCCAAAAACACCTTGTTTCAGATCCTCGTAAAAGGCTGCTGGCCAAGACGAGCCATGACCAGCGAGATATGTTTTCTCGGTGCCAGTGATCTTTCGCTTTACGGTGACACTACCCGTAACCGCATATGTCGAACCACTCGATGGTAGGTCACGGGCTTCCTTCAATTCAAAATCCGTGTCCGTGAATCCGAGTTGTTTGATCGAGGCATAGAAGTCTTGAACCTCGCGAGAATAAGTACCCTTCCCATTCGTTCCTTCTGCATCGTTAGGCGACTATAAACCTGATCCTGTAAGTGCTGACGGGCTTTCAAAATCCCAATACACTCACCGGACTCAAGCGATCCGTCGTCGTGCCATCGCCCAGTTGGCCGAAGCCGTTAACTCCCCACGCCACCACCGTACCGTCGGACTTGAGCGCCACGGTGTGATAATCACCCACCCCCACTCCCGCCACACCAGTGAGTCCCGGCACTGCCTGCGGGCTTGCGCGACAAAGACAGGCGGGTGCCCCTGTGGTTCCATCACCCAGTTGGCCGGAGTTGTTATAACCCCACGCCATCACCGTACCATCAGATTTGAGCGCCACAGTGTTATAGTAACCAGCTGCCATCGCTACAACTCCAGTAAGACCCGGCACTGCCACCGGGCTATGGCGATCCGTCGTGGTTCCATCACCTAGTTGGCCTTGGTAATTATATCCCCACGCCATTAACGTGCCATCGGATTTAAGCGCTACGGTGTGATTATCGCCTGCCGCTACCGCCACCACTCCAGTGAGACCCGGCACTGCCACCGGACTTGTACGATTCGTCGTAGTCCCATCACCCAGTTGTCCTTGGATGTTATATCCCCAAGCCATCACTGTGCCATCGGATTTAAGCGCCATGATGTACCCACTTCCCACCGCAACCGCCACCACGCCGGTGAGTCCCGGCACTGCCACAGGACTTGAGCGGGACGTTGTGGTTCCATCGCCCAGTTGGCCGTATTGGTTGTATCCCCACGACCAAACCGTGCCATCGGATTTGAGCGCCACGGTGTTATAGTAACCCGCCCCCACCGCCACCACGCCGGTGAGTCCCGGCACTGCCACAGGACTTGAGCGGGACGTTGTGGTTCCATCGCCCAGTTGGCCGTATAGATTCCATCCCCACGCTACTAACGTCCCGTCGGATTTGAGCGCCACAGTGTGAGAGCCACGCCCCTTTGCCGTCAAGGACACCACACCAGTGAGTCCCGGCACTGCCTGCGGGCTATGGCGATCCGTCGTGGTTCCATCACCCAGTAGGCCTTGGTAATTATATCCCCACATCCAAACCGTGCCGTCAGCTTTGAGCGCCATGGTGTGAGTGGGTCCTGCCCCAACCATTAGAGTTCGCAAGGTAATACTGTTGGAGGTGATACCGTTTAACGAGGCAGTAATAGTGGTGACGCCTTGCGCCAGTCTGGTTTCAACACCATTGGTGTTGATCGTGGAAACTGTGGTGTTACTGGATGCCCAAGTCACCAAGCTGGTGATGTTGGCAGTGCTGCCATCGGTGTAAGTGCCGGTGGCGGTGAAAGTATTCGTGGTTCCAATGTCCACCGATGAGGTACTCGACGTGATCGCGATAGCAGCCAACACAGGTGCAGTCACGGTCAAGGTTGCACTGTTGGTGGTAACGCCATTAAACGAAGCGGTAACGGTGGTGCTGCCTTGCGCCAAGGTGGAGGCAATGCCACTGGGATTTAGCGTTGCCACCGTTGCGTTGCTGGATGCCCAAGTCACTGATCCAGAAATATTGCCAGTGCTGCTATCCGAATAGGTAGCCGTGGCGGTGAATGTAACAGACACGCCTTTTGGGGTGGAGGGCGCTATCGGGCTGATGCTGATTCCAGTAATCGTCGCTGTCGTGACCGTCATGCTGGCGGTAGGCGAGGTAATGCCATTCAACGAAGCGGTCACCGTGGTGCTGCCCACCGCAACGCCAGTGGCGATGCCGGTGGCGCTGTTGATCGTGGCGATATTTATGTTGCCCGATGCCCAGCTTGCTTGGCTGGTGATGTTGGCAGTGGTGCCATCGGAGTAGGTACTGGTGGCAGTGAAGTTGGTTGTTAGCCCTTTTGCCACAGAGGCGGTGGCCGGGTTGATGGCGATGGCAGCCAACACCGGCGCGGTCACAGTCAATGTGGCATCGTTAGAAGTAATGCCGTTAGCTGATGCGGTGACGGTGGTGTTGCCTTGCGCCAAGGTGGAGGCAATACCACTGGGATTTAGCGTTGCCACCGTTGCGTTGCTGGATGCCCAAGTCACCGATCCCGACACGTTGCCGGTGCTGCCATCCGAATAGGTAGCCGTGGCGGTGAACGTGACGGGCGTGCCTTTGGGGGTAGAAGGCGCTATCGGGCTGACGCTGAGTCCAATCATCACCGTCGCAGTGACGGACAGGTTGGCAGTGGGCGAGGTAATGCCGTTAGCTGAGGCGGTCACAGTAGTGCTCCCCACGGCAATACCAGTGGCGACACCGGTGGTGCTGTTGATCGTGGCGATACTTATGTTGCCAGATGCCCAAGCAACCTGACTGGTGATGTTGGCAGTTGTGCCATTAGCGTAAGTGCCGGTGGCAGTGAAATGGGTGATCTGGCCGTTGGCAACCGTCGCCGTGGCAGGGGTGATGGCAATGCTGGTAAGTGTTGCGGGTGCCGGCGTTCCGCTATTACTGCCCCCGCCGCCTCCGCAGCTAGAGAGCAATAAAGTCGCGACAACAAGCAGGCTATTGCGGAGCTTGGGGGAGTGATGTTGAGTCAGGCTTTTCAATAGATTCATTTTCTACCTGCCCATATTTTCAGCTCGCGGCAATAAAACATAGCAACCCCTATCAGATGTTGAGAGCGATATGCAAGAATACCATGCGGTGGATAACGCTGCGCTGTGTCAATTCCACTACATAACAAATCAAAGCAATAGATTTTCCCCCTCCCCCCTTTGCGTTCCAGTCAATATGTATCCAAGGGCAATCTTGGATACTGGGGCGTGACATGGTTGGCACAATAACACCACACTTCGTTGACCGCACGGTCATGCGCCTGCAAAGTGAATCGCAAGGCACCCGCCCATGCTAGTGTATTAGTTGTGGCTCTTCGAGCATCACGGCCAGAACGTCATAAGCAAGGTCAACAACGGCGCAAACGTCGTGCAGTCACACCCTTAACAGCAAACTAAATCCAAAGTCTTCGAAGCATTTGCTTTCCAGATCGAAAACCATTCAGCGTATTCCACCTTCCTTTTTGTAATCATCTTTTCAGCGTCACCCGGCTTCAACTGCCTACAGACGTGTAAGAAGCGCAATTGCCCCAACAGTCCAGGCGACCGTGGCAGTGCTCATTGCATTCCGCGCTGGCCGCACCCCTCCCCCGTTTGTGTCATGTCCATTGCCCACGTCAAAGCGCAGTCAGTTTCCACCTTTCGGGTGAGGCAACGCCGAACCGATGACAACCACAAAACGAAAGAAAACATCATGACTACGCTAAATAATCAATCCGGAAATCAAACCAAACAAACCGCGCCCTTCGCGCACCGCGAGACTCACCAACCCGATGTTAAAAAATACTCCGACCTCGAACTTCTTGGAAAACTGTTAGGCGTGAGAGAAGCAAAAAAAATTTACGCCGGAAGCCTCAATGCAGTGTTTAAAGACCAAGCTCCTGAAATTTGTCTGGTTGCCCGTGAATTGCTGACCCGCTGGCTCAACGAAGAAATCATGGCCGGTGCTTCGCTGAATGCACCGCAGGCAGTCCGCGACTATCTGAAAATGCATTTTGCAGGCCGTGAATTCGAAAGTTTTGTGGTAATTTTTTTGGATGCGCAACACCGTGTCATTGCTTCCGATGAGCTTTTCAGAGGCACATTGACGCAGACTAGCGTCTACCCCCGCGAAGTCGTGAAAGCATCACTAAAGCACAATGCGGCAGCGGTAATATTAGCCCACAACCACCCAAGCGGCGTAACCGAGCCGAGCCAATCCGACCGCATGTTAACTGATGCATTAAAACAGGCTTTGGCACTGGTTGACGTGCGCGTACTGGATCATTTTGTTGTGGCAGGCAATCAGACAATGAGCTTTGCCGAGCGTGGCATGATCTAAACCAAGAGGCCTGCAGATTGCACCGGCCTTTTGACACAAACGAGACGTTCGTGTTTTATTTATTGGCGCTAACTTGGTGTTATCCTTTTTTCACTAATCAAGCATATGTGTTGATTTTTTGGAGCAACCTCACCCTCTGGTATTATTTTATCTAGACCCAGTTGTTTTTTGACATAGTGCTGTAACGCCTCTCGTATCACAAGACTCGTAGTTCCTTCACACATTCCATAATCCAGTTCAATCCCTTTCCTCTGCGCTGCTGAAAGCGCCGGATTGGGTCCAATATTGAGTTCCAGCCAACTGTTCCATTCCAAATCAGTCGATGTGACAATTTCACTATTCTTTTCTGCTCTGATAGCAAGTATTCGTCCAAACACGAAATCGATGAATTTATTTTTCTCGAAACAGTAAGCACGTATGTGCCAACGAAAACCATCTGATGCTAAAGCGTGGGGTGCAATCCACCGCCACATTGGTTCAAGGCGAGTCATTGATTGGTATTGAATTTCAAGAACCTTATTTTCATTAATTGCGCGAAGAATTGACCTTAACGTTTCAGCATCTACAACTCTGTGAGGTAATTGAGTGACATCAAAGCTTGGCTTTTCTCCGATAAAAGATGTGTGCGAAAAGGGGCTACTATTTTCTGCACTTATCAATTCAAGCTGTGTCAGATAATCTTTTGCGTTCGGTATTATCAATACTGGCTTGAAACAATCCGTCACAAAGTACGCTTTTCGTTGCTTATCGTAAAATAAATTATTCGGTGCTATTTCAGTATATGCCTTCAAATCGAGCGATGCCTGCGGTGTTGATATTCCGAAATGGCCTTGCAAATCTCCACGGTTGATACGTCCTTCCCAGTAAAGCCTGAACTCAATAAATTTGAGTCTTGCTTCGACACTCCATGCCCTATTTGGTTTTTCCATGACTTCCTTTTGTCAGCATAAAAAGTATATTGACATAGTTTATATGCTCATATTACCATGCGAACCTAGAGCTAGATACATATACTTTTTATATGCATTAGATGGCTTAAATAACTACTTAAAGGAAATAAAACAATGACTTCCGAAAATATTAAAGAAAATGATACCCATCCTAACCTGTTCTTCTTTTTCGTGGGTGAAAAAATCAATGTGAATCAAGCCGTGTTAACAGGGGCGCAAATTAAAGAGGCTGTCCGTGGCGCGGGGAAGACCATTGATCCAGCCCACACATTGGTTCTTGAAGGGCATGGTGATGAAGCTGACCGCCCGATTGGGGATAACGATCCAGTTGATTTAACACATGGCCGCGAAGAAAATGTCCCAAAACATTTTCATTGTCGGCCAAATGCTGATTTTGGTTTTGAGCTGCCATCAGGGAGCACCCTTGAGAAGCATGTTACTCGCTTAACTGCCCGCTATACCAATGCGACCATACAAACTATTCAGGACACGCAGACGTTTAGCGTACATATCCCAGAAATTGACCTACCGGCTGGTTGGAATAAGAACAAAACATCGGTATGGTTTATCGTGCCTGCCGGTTACCCGTCTTCAACGCCAGATTGTTTTTGGTCAGAAGACTTGCGAACGATAGGAGGCGTTGAGCCGAAAAACAGTAACACCGGAAACATGCATCCTTTTGCGCCGACAGGATCCCGGTGGTATTCCTGGCACGTTAAAGCGTGGTCACCTATAACAGACGATTTGCTTTCATATGTGAGCTCGATTCGGGATCGGCTGGGGCGAGTTGAATGATTGATCTAATATTCAGTGATCCAGAGCTAGTTCGGCTCCGCCAAAAGCTATTGGCGGAGCCGGTGATGGAAAGCGCTGCAATCTTATTGGCGACACCCGTAACTCGTACGGATGGGTTTAGGTTGCTTGTCCGTGAAGTCCATCTGCCGACAGAGGGTGATCATGCATATCGGTCGGCTACGAGAGTAAGACTTGCACCAGAATTCGCAATGCCGTTGGAGCGCCGTGCAAAGGATAAGGGTTGGTCTGTTATCTACTGCCATAGCCATCCGAGAGAGTGCCAACCAGTATTTTCATCCGTTGATGATAATACCGAACAGCAGTTTGGCGCATACATGAGCTACCGGAGTCCGGGCGTGCCTCATATATCTTTGCTGATTGGGACTGGTGGCATTGATGCAAGAGTTATGACTACCGGTGAAAAAATTCGAGTAGTAGAAGTCGGAGAGGAAATCAAGTTTGCCTGTAACACAGGAGAGGCAATCCTTCTCGAAGAACAACATAATCGGCAGGTGCTTGCGTTTGGTGAAGAGGGTCAACAGAGATTGCATCGCCTACGTGTTGGGATCGTCGGCTTAGGTGGGACAGGATCAGCTCTTGTGTATCAACTGGCTCGCTTAGGTATCGACTCGTATATCCTAGTGGACTGGGATGTCATTGATGAAACCAATCTAAATCGAGTTTATGGTGCAACCAATGGCGATGTCGGTCTGACGAAAATATCGGTTGCTGAACGAGTGATACGAGAGGTTCGCCCAACTCCACATATTTCGCTTATATGTGCGGATGTGATCACGCGAAATGTGGGGAGGAAGTTAGTAGATGCGGACATAATATTTTGCAGCACCGACTCTCATGCAAGTCGCGATCAGCTTAATCGGATTTCCTACAAATACATGATTCCAGTTTTTGACATGGGTGTTGTAATAGAAAAAAGCGCCGGGATGCCACTTATCTATGGCGCACAAGCGAGCATGATTGGCCCAGGATTGCCTTGTTTATGGTGCATGGGGCGCCTAAATGCGAAACGGATAATGTACGAATTAATGTCCCCGGAACAGCGCCAAGCGGATCCGTATTTTTCGAATTCGAATTCCGTAAAACAACCAGCCGTAATCTCTCTCACTTCGACAGCTGCATCACTTGCCGTAACAATGGCACTTGCGGCAGTTACCGGAATCCCGCATAAAGGGCGATATGTGTATTATTACGGCGCTGATGCAACCATGAGGCCAACTAAAGCCCAACCTAAACCTAATTGTCCCTTCTGCTCGTCAAGCGTCGTTGGTAATGGCGATTACGGCGACCCACTTCACGAGGTGGATTATGAGAGTTAATAGAATGCGGCGTTGTGGTACCGCTGAACGATATGCGGATGGCATTCAGTTGCTAAAGAACCCTGGTGATTTCGTAACTATTGAGCGAGGTATTCCACGTTCGGTATTAATTCTGTGCCCCGATGGTTGCGGGGAGACTATCAGCGTTAATCTGGACAAGCGAAGTGGCCCAGCTTGGCGGCGTTACAAACGCAAAGAAGCAATCACGTTGTTTCCATCTGTATGGAAGACGGACGGCTGCAAAGCACACTTTATTGTTTGGAACGACAAGATACTATGGTGTGATGCATTTGGTGCAGCGCGTAGCGAACTGGTTTCGGAAGATTGGATTACGACCGTTTTTGAGGCACTGCCCGAAGAGGAGACTGACTATCAAGTATTGGCAGAAATGTTAAATGTTGTACCATGGGACGTAAGTTGGGCGTGTGATGAATTGGTGCGTAGGCACAAGGCTGCGGCTGGGAAGAAGCGCGGCTATTACTACAAAAAAACAGTATCCGATACAAAGGGCCGCATTAATATTTTTGCATAGTAATTATTCAAGTTTGATATTCGTAATGCTCTTTGCGGAGAAGTAGTGTGTTGAAAATCAAACCACAAGGGGATTTCGATAATAATGACAACGCCTCGCTACCTGACCAAATCCCGGTTCAAGCTCGCGGTTGACTGCCCAACAAAATTATTTTACGGCGACAAGCGCAAAGAATACCGTGACACAATGGCCGAGAATGCTTTTCTCGCAATGCTTGCAGAGGGAGGACATCAAGTTGGCGCACTCGCAAAGCTGCGCTATCCCGGCGGTATCGAAGTCGAGGGGTTGAGCCACGCAGAAGCAGAAGCCCAAACCCAAAAATATCTCAGGTGTGAAAATGTGGTGTTGTTCGAACCGGCTATCCGAGTGGGCGATTTTTTTATCCGCATAGACGTGCTAGTCAAGTCAGGGAATCAATTCGAACTGATTGAAGTGAAGGCCAAGTCGTATAACTCGCTGAGTCCGAATATTGAGGGTAAGCGTGGTGGCATCAATTCCAAGATGTTGCCCTACATACAGGATGCCGCTTTTCAGACCTGGGTGTTGCGGCAAGCATATCCAGCTGCGCAAATCACCACATCACTGATGATGCCGGACAAGGCACAGCTTGCGCCAGTAGACGGGATAAATCAGATGTTCAAGATCAATGAGAACTCTGATGTCGAGGTACGCATCCCACATGGAATGGATACGAAGGCGCTGGCAGATACACTACTAGCCAAGGTGTGTGTAGACCGCTATGTCGAGCAGATACTCAACCAACCTCTTGATTTACCCGGTGGCCCGGCCATATTCGGCGATGCTGTGGCATCATGGGCTGAAGCTTACCTTAATGATCAGCGCATTGTTCCTGTTATCGGCGCTCAATGTGGCGGATGCCAGTTCAAGGCCGCGCCGGGCGATGCGCTCAAGAGTGGGTTCCACGAATGCTGGAAAATGGCAAATGGTTGGGGAGATCAAGACTTCGATGGCGGCACTGTACTGGATTTGTGGAATTTCCATGGCAAGCAGAAATTAATTGACCAAGGGGTATTAAAAATCAGTCAAGTCACACGCGATGACATTGGTGAGTTTGATGATGAGTCAAATGTGGATGGCCTCAATCGCAAGCAACGCCAGTGGCTGCAAGTGAGCGGCATCCCGGATACCTACAACTGCGGTGGTTTCTATTTCGACCGTGCTCTAGCTGCGGTGGAAATGTCACGCTGGCGCTTTCCCTTGCACTTCATTGATTTTGAAACCTCTACTGTGGCGTTGCCTTTTTATAAGGGAATGCGCCCATACGAACCGCTGGCTTTCCAGTTTTCGCATCACATCATGGAGGCCGATGGCAGTGTGCGGCATGACGGGCAGTTTTTATGTGTGGAGCCGGGTGTGTTTCCAAATTATCGGTTTGCACAGGCGCTGAAAGATGCATTGGATAAAGATAACGGTTCTGTGTTCATGTGGAGCCACCACGAAAATACCATTCTTGCAAAAATCATCGAGCAGCTTGCTGAAGACACCAGTCGGCCTGATAACGCCGAAGCATTGACCTCTTTCATCAAGCACCTGATTAAGGGTGGTGATCGTGCGATGGTTGACTTATGTACGATGGCGGAGAAAACTTTTTTCCACCCAGACACCAAGGGCGGTAACTCGATCAAAGTAGTACTCCCCGCGATTCTCAAGGTTTCAGATGTGCTGCGCGAGAAATATAGTCAGCCGATTTACGGCTCGCCTGATGGTATATCCAGTTGCAACTTTAGCTCACCCGATGGTTTCGCTTGGATAGAGATTGCAAAGGATGGTGCATCCAGCGATCCATATGCCAAGCTCAAGCAACTGGCAATAGACATGATCTCCAGTGGGTCAAGAGAAGATGAGGGACATGACAGCATCATTGCCGAGGGCGGCGCGGCAGCAACCGCCTACGCACGACTTCAGTTCGAGGAATTGGATGATCGATCTCGGGAAAGAATTTGCTCAGCTCTTCTGCGATATTGCGAACTGGATACTCTGGCGATGGTAATGGTGGTACAGGCGTGGCAGGGCATGCAGACCAGCTAGAAGTTACCCACGGCAGTTTTGGGGTACTGTTTTCGACTGACGGATTATGGTACCAATCTGCCTACCGCTTATGTTGATTGCTTTCTTAGAAGCTGCCCTTCAACATTACAAGGGGCGCGCCCTACTTGACCGTAGTGTTATTCATAAAAGTAGATTGGATGTTGGCAACATCTGGGATTGCCCTGGCCTGCCAGCGAATTACACGGACATTGGCTGACGCCAATGCCTTGTCCTTTTTTGCATCTGCGGCCTGTCGATCTTCTTTCTGGTGCGTTGCATCATCAAGTTCGATGACGGCGACAATGCTCGAATCCTTATTGCACACTACGAAATCAGCGCTCATGCGGTTGATGCGGTTAAACCAAGCCTGATAGTTGTTGCCTTTTTTGACGCCAAGCAAACGAGAAAGCTGAACTTGGGCGAGGATAATATGCTCTGGTAGAGCTTGTACAAGGCGGAAATAAAGAACTTGCTCAGGTTGTGAAAGAGGTTTTTTTGCGTAGAAGGGCCAAGCCTGATCGCCAATGCCACCCCGCCCCTTTGCTTTGAGAAAAGCTAAAAAGACCACCACAGCTACGACAACAACCAACAGCAGAACAATTAAATCCATTTTTATTATCTCCCCTTGGACAGAATTGTCTAACGATGTAGAAGAAGTCTCATCGGCGCATCCTGCAGTAAATCAATGTAAAATCGTCGGTGGCTCGTCGCCTTCCTTCTTGGGTAGCAGGTGTGCAAACCGGCCTTCAGTTTCCGTGAAATAGCGAAACTCGACTACCCCAATTGTCCGTTTCTTCTTTGAAATTCCCTTGGGCTTGATCTGCGGTTGTGCAGCCCACACCCCATGCCTCGTTTCCAGCATAAGTGAGCACGTATCTATCGCATAGGGCGATGCGCTTATGCTTCCGTACTTGTCCAGGATCGCATTCATTTGGCGCATTTTGTCTGGCCGAAGCGTCCATGCTTCCATGATCGCGAATACAAAATCAGCCTCCAATGCCAACGCCGCTGACTGGATCGTCCGCGCAGACTGATCTTTGTCCTCGACGCTTCCCGGCTGAATCATCACCGGGATGACTGCCTTGGTGGTCAGGTTACCAACGAATGCCATCGCCTGAAGCCTTTCGCCAACCTCCAAAAAACCCCGCGCTTTGTCGATCAGCGAACTGATGATGTCCATGTACGCTTGCGGGGGAGTGCTAATGGGTGCCTCAGTCATTTTTTCCTCAATACTTGCCACCGGTCGTGCAAACCGGGGAACGTGCGGTGATGTTCGTTGAGCGCCTGCGTCTCGGCGTCGAGGCGTTCGAAATCGGCGCTGAGCACATCGAAAAACTTTTCGGTCGCCGTGTTGCCGCCTTTCTCTTCGCCTTCGAGAATCATAACCTGTCCGGAGCGCATCGCGTGAGCAACCTGTTCGCCGAACGATGTGTCGAGGTTTGGCCAGACCAGCAGCACCATGTCGAAACTGCCTGGCAGCAGCGCAACAGCATCGCCGTGGTGATCAAGGCGAAACACGGATCGCATGGGATAACCGCGATTCTTGTCGCGGGCTTGACGATAGTCCGTCCAGTCGGCAGCAGTGATTGCTATTCCCTGTTGCGCAAGCTGGTCGGCAAGCCAGCCGGAACCACTACCCGCTTCAAGCACCTTTTTACCTTTGCACAGGGCAGCAAGAGAGCAAATGCATTCTGCCGTAAACAGGCAGAAGCCGAATTCCCGGTTGTAACGCTTGCGTTGGTGGTAGGGCACATCGAATTCATCCGGCTGGTCCAGCAGGTCGGCAGAAAAATATGAGGCAGCAGGCAAACCGGGAAGCAATGGCCCTGCCTGTTCAGCAACTTCAAGCTTGGCGAGAATGGCGGTGTGGGTCACTTGCCGGTGATCCCCTTGGCCATCTCGTATTCACGTTGCAACCCGGAGCCGCAATCCACTTTCGGGTCGAATAGCGCCATGCCTACGTGCATGTAGCAAAGTAGTTGCAGACCAGAAAAATCCCCGTCGAGATTCGTGAGTGAATAGCGCTTCAATGGATTGTTGATTTCCAGTCCAGTCTCACCAAGCCGCGCGATCTCCATGGCCACACGCCCAACTTGCTCACGCGGAATTTCAGCGAACCGCTTCATGGCACCAATCATGTACTCAACCGCATCCGGGCGATACCCGTCATCCACAACTTTGCGGAGATCCGCCTGTCCGGCCCGATTTAGAATCTGCTTGGCCGCTTCCGCGAACTGCGAATCTGGAAACCGCTTCGCCACATTTTTGTAGACCTTCAGCGCTTCCTTTCGGTGCGCATCCATCGAGTCGAGGCAATGCGCCAACCCCATCAGCACCGCTGGGTTATCAGGTGCCAGCGAAGCGGCTTGGCGGAAATACGGCAGCGCCTCCGCATACTTTCCAGCCCGAGCCAAAGTTGCAGCGAGGTTCTGCTTGACGAGGGCATTGTCCGGCTGGATTTTCGCAGCCGCCTTGAGCACGACTTCAGCCTCGTCGTAGCGCTGAAGTTTGGAGAGCGAAACGCCGATGGCGATGGCCGCGTTGTCGTAGCCCGGATCGAGGTTGAGGCACTTGTTCAACGGTGACAGTGATTCCTCGACGCGGCCCAGCTCGGACAATGCAACGCCGTAGTTAAAGCAGATGTCCGGGTCATCGACCATGCCATACATGGCTTCCAGCCCTGGCAGCGCATCTTCGATATAGCTGTGGCTGAGCAGTCCCATCAGGTAAGTCTTTGGCTCAATACCCTGCTGCGGCACCGCGACAACGCGCACCATCCCATCGCTCACAACCACCGCCGCAGTCCAGCCCTTGGCAGCGTATTGCATGGCGTACTGCATGATGACCGCTTCCTCAAACCCGGAATCGGTGGTTGGCGGCAGGCCGGCCAGATCGAGCGATGTAATGTGGCGTTGAAAAATCTCTGGTGCTTGCTTATGCATATACGATAACTTTCAATAGTTCGGGGAACGCACCTTGGAATCCGGCAACAACACAACGAACGTCACAGCAGCTTCAGCGATGCAATTGATGTCACTGACAGTTGGGTCGGCGGTGATTTTGATAATAACCGAAACAACATCAATTGTATAAGGCACCAGTTCACTAGCGATGGTCGTGCGCCTTCGTTGTAACTCTTCGAGCATCACGGCCAGAACGTCACAAGCAAGGTCAACAACGGCGCAAACGTCGTGTAGTCACACCACGAAAGAACGCGCCTAACCCCGCCGTACTGCTGTGCAGAACGGCCACACCTAAAGACCTCAACAACTAACTGCACCGGCTTTTGAATCGGTTGTTACAGGCCGTTTGTTGAGCGCCTTCACCTGATCTTTCATGGGTCATACCGTCGCATCGCCATTGGCTGGTCGGTCGCGGAGGCTAATCATAAGTCACGCCAGCCATCGAGGGCACGGTACAGCCGTGCCGCTTCGCGCACCCCTTCACCCGTTCGCACTCCCTGCGGTCGCTTGCGCTGCGGCTTCGGTTGCTCCTCTTGTCTGTCATGCCTGATGCCGCCGTCCTAAAAGCGCGACCGCCTTAACGCCACCCCGGGCGAGCGATACGACGGCATGACCCACTACATAACGACAAGGAGAAGACAGATGCGCGATCAACAAACCAACACAACCGAAAGCAAAACCACCTGCGGCAGCGAGCTTCACAACAGCATGGATGAAATTCAAGACATCCAATTCAAAGACCGCCTGCTTTATGCAGCAACCAAACGCGAGGCCAGTTATGACCTACCTATATGAGCTTGGCGCTATGCGCTGGAAAAAATATACCGGCAATGGAGACGTACGCACTACCAGATCACCGGCAGGCTGGGAAACATTCGCCGCTTTGCTGGATTACAACCCGATCACTGGAAGGCAACTAAAACGCTCTTGCTGGTGGATTCGTGAAACTTTTACAGGAGTCTGAACTATGCAAAAAAATATGAGCGCAAACACACTACCAGCAACCCGTATGCAAGCAGCCGAGGCACTACACAAGCTGCAAAGTTTCATCGGCAATGTTCAACGTCAAGTAATTGGTGAACTGTGCTACGGCGAAGAAAAGCAGTTCTTTTACGACAAACTCGTCGAGCTGGCCAACATTGTAGAAACGATGCCAGTGACCTATGCGACGGACGGACAGGGCAATCAAGCCATCGCACACCTGCATTATTTCACCGCTGGTGCAGACTGGTACATCACAGAGCGTGATTGTGCGACTGAGCAGCTGCAGGCGTTTGGCAAGGCAGATTTGGGCTATGGCGGGGAACTGGGTTATATCAGCATCGTGGAAATTTTGAAGTGCGGTGCCGAGCTGGACTTGTACTGGCAGCCTCGCAAGCTGAGTGAAATCTGAACGACTAACTGCCCCCCTGCTATGGTTGCAAATGGTTGCCTTTATATGTATTATGCAGCCTTATTCATTAAGGAGAAAACCATGTCCGTTGCACTGAAATTATCTGATGAGTTGATTGATCTGGCGAAACCCCACGCCGCTGCCATGCATCGTTCCATTCCAAAGCAAATTGAATACTGGGCGCGGCTGGGTAAGGTTGTCGAGGATAATCCAGAGCTCCCCTTGCAGTTCATCCAGGACACGCTGCTGGGTCTTGAAGAGGCGAAAGCCGGACAGTCTGTTGATTACAAGTTTGGTGTGTGATGGCTTTGAAAATAATAACCACTCCAACCTTTGCCAAGGTAGTAAAAAAACTACATGGCAAGGATAAAAAGACGGTTGATGAGGCGGTGCGCAAAATACTGGCCAAGCCAACCATCGGGGAGGCAAAAAAAGGTGACTTGTTTGGCGTGAGTGTTTATAAATTCAAAATCAACAAGCAAGAAATTCTTTTGTCGTATAGTGTTGGCTCCGAGGAATTGTTGCTGATTGCGCTGGGCACACATGAGAATTTTTACCGGGACATGAAGCGATAACAACAAACTGTGGGGATTAAAGCATGCGAACAGCACAACAGCTTTTTGATGAAAACTTTACGGATAATCCCACACGCGAAAAGCGTAGTAAGGCATACAAGGTTGGTGTGATGGCCGTGCTCAATTTTAAGATTCATGGTGTAGGGTATGGTGAGGTGCCATTCAAGGCAGGTACAGCCGCCTTTGATGCGTACTTTGCTGGTATAGCCGAGGGGAACAACATTTTGGTAAGGGAAAGTTAAAATGATCGTAGCTGTATTGAAAGGAAAGTTGAAATGAATAAATTGACTATCGAACTGCCTGCTGAATTCACCGCGCTGTGTGCGCGTGATGGCGTGTCGCCGGAAATCGTGCTGCGGGGTTTCATCGCCGATCTCGCTCGCATCATGAACCAGGCCGCAAGCCCGCGCGCAGACGGCTACAGCAGCAACGGTTCGGACGAGCGCGACATGGCGCGGGCTTACTATGAGCGGGTAGGCTACCCACACTGGAAGCGCTAAAGACGGGCACCCTCCCCTTCTCCTTTACTGATCAATCAAATCAGTTTTTTGTAAAAGCCATGCTGCAAAAGTTGCTCTGAGCATTTTGCCATTGATCCCAGATTTTCTGTAGATGGCCTGCGTTGACACTGCTAATAAGGCTTCAAACTCTTTCAGGAACTCACTCTTTTGAAGCGCTAAAACCAGGTAGCTTTCGGCCACCTTTTGCCTGACAATCAATAAGGGGCACCTCCCCTACCCTCTCAAGTTTCTGCAGCGGCTTTAGCTGCAAGCCATGGGCCTAGTGTTTTACGGACGAAAGGTGATTCCGGGGACTTCCGAATTCTGCCCGCGACCAATGCATTCCCCTGCGCAAACTCTTCAAGTATTTCGGCCTTTTGCAGGCTATCCATTTTGTCAAAAGCATCCAGTGCCGCTGCTATATCTGGGTTTGGCGCTGTATCTTGACGCATTGGTATAACGACCGTGGGTCTCTGTTTTGGTGATATTAAAACGGGCTTTTTGCTGGTTGCATATTTTCCACGAATGTCTACCGAAACAATTTTATGCTTGACGTATAACATAAAATACACTATATTTAGCCATGATTAAATCATTCCGCTGCAAGAATACGGAAGCACTCTACCAAGGAAAGCGCGTCAGAAAATTTGAGTCCTGCGCTGCTCAGGCAGAAAGAAGGCTGGAAATTCTGGACAACGCCAAAACTATCGGGGACTTGATGGCTTTGCCAAGTAACCGCTTCGAATCTTTAGGGGGTGACCGTTCCGGCCAATTCAGCATCCGTGTCAATCAACAATGGCGCTTGTGCTTCGAGTGGAAAGATGCTGATGCTTACAATGTGGAAATCGTTGATTACCATTAAAGGAGAATGAACATGACTAACAAAATGCGCGCAATCCATCCGGGCGAAATACTCAAGGGTGAGCTGGAAGAGTTGAATTTATCCGCCAATGTCTTGGCTCACGCGTTGGGCGTACCTACCAACCGAATCACCGCAATTCTTAACGAACAACGTGGCATTACTGCCGATACCGCCCTGCGTTTTGCTAAATTCTTCGGCAGCACGCCGGATTTCTGGATGAGTCTGCAAAGCAACTACGATGTAAAGATAGCGCGAGCGGCGGTAGGCAAAGAGATTGAGAAAAGCGTAAAACCCAAAGAATTGCTGGCCGCCTAGCTTTCGCAAAACTATCGGCCAGGGTGCTGCTGCTCAATGCCTGCTGAATTCACCACGCTGTGTGAGCGGGTAGGCTACTCATACTTGAAGCTCTAAAGACGGGCACCCTTCACTGATCAATCAAATCAGTTTTTTGTAAAAGCCATGCTGCAAAAGTTGCTCTGAGCATTTTGCTATTGATCCCAGATTTTCTGTAGATGGCCTGCGTTGACGTTGCCAATGAGGCTTCAAATTCTTTCAGCAACTCACTCTTTCTTTCTTCCGGCATCGTATCAAATCTTTCCAGGATTAACTGATGCTTCATGTGACTTTCTTGCTTCGCTTCCGTCTCAGCACGGCTCTTTTCTAATTGTTTTGTCTTGCGCTCTTCTGACTGCTTCGCCTTTGCCGATTCAATGAGTTTTTGTGATTGAGCATAGCTATCCTTCAATGCTTTCTTGAAATAGGCGGCGGGCGATTCTATTTTTGCCAGATGAGTCTTCCCTATCCTGCCTTCTACCAGATCGAGTGTATCTACTATATCGGCCTCAGAGTACCGAGCCGTCAAACGTTCCGCTTCTGTAATCGGAATGCCCAACGAAACAATTCTTGATAGCAAGCCGGCATCGATGGGAGGTGGGCCCATATCCAGATTGGCTTGCTGTTTCAGTCTTACAGAGAATTGAAGATCGCGCACAAATTTGCCGACCTTGAATTCAATCAGCTCAATCTCGATGTCGGTAACTTTATTGACCTCCTCCGTGCCACGTTTGAAAATATCTCGCTTGGCATATTTGTACTCCGGCGGAGCAGCGTCATCCGTCGAACCAGTAAGCACACGCCACCAGTTCTGCCAATTGTCACGGTTGGTCACACCGCCAGGATTCGTCACGTAACGACGACATATTTCGTATAGGGCAAGTCCAGGAATCGTGCGCAATAACGCCATATAGACGATTGGCAATCGAGTATATTGATCCGGGTCCAGCATTTGGCTTTTCAGTTCCGGTGGAAGCATGAACCACAGCATCAGATGCCCTCCACGTTTCTTTTGCCCGCGCTCCATTTCCTCATTGCCTTCATGGGACACATTATCCAACGTAAATGACGGAATCAGAACTTCAGAAGTCACCCCGCCAGAACGGCGCGGACGAATCACTCTAACTTCTTGCAGCTCGTCCAGACTGGCACGAAGCAAATCATAATCCTTGCTATGAAATTTTGCGTCCTTGACCAGGTGAGCGACAGATACGCACCAACGACCGTCTTTATCTTCTTTGTCACGCAAGTCCTGCGCGTACCAAATGAGGATATTGAAAAGTTTCCTGGAAAGCAGCGACAGGTGACCCGATTTGACCTTATAGCCAATCTCGTCATTGTTCTTGCGAATTATCCTGGTGTCACGTTCCTTTTTATCGACACTCGACTCCGATTGCTTTGGATTCCTGATGGAGACGTTCAACACAAACTCCTCACGATCGTAAGATTCATCGTGTCAAAAAAGTCCCGGTGTTTCTCAAATGGTAAAGCCCAAGCGCTCCCCAAATTACTCACCTGAGGACAAAGATTCCCTTTATTCATCACCGAGTTTCCTATTTTGCTCACCTAAAAACAAAGAATTCCCTTTAACGCTCACCCAAACGGGTTTCATTTCCTTAATCACTCACCTTCAATCGCGCAAACGTAGAGCAGGCGCGGGTTTGAAGACCACTGAATTTGTTTTTGTATTTAGCTATTGAAACACTCAATATGCGAGTATTTTTAGCTTCAATTTAATTCGCATGTCCTTCATTGTAATACCCAGATATCGAAGGAATCCAATTCCCCAAATTACTCACCTGATCCTCTTAAAAAACATTGTCCAAGATTTAAATCTACTTACAGGTGAAGGTTTACGGGAAACTGCACATTTGCAGAAACCCAAAAACATTTTTAACCAACATGAGGCCGGGCTAAAGAATTCTTCCTATTTATTGTCCTGCTAAATATTAGCGACATATGCTACAATGAATACACTTTCTAGATAATAACATAGAAACCGTGAAAGACCTTCTTTTTGATATTCTTACCTGATAACTGGACTTTAACATGCAACGTGACTCCATTCCAATTTCTGATCCTGTATCCATAGAAGACCTCAATCATCTGGCAGTGCGAGCAAGAGGTATTATCGCAGAGCTCAGAAAGCGCATGTTGTTACCCAACGCCAGTAAAAATCCACCCACTTTGTCGTCCGAAAAGGTGGCATCACTTTGCGGTATAACCAAAGGGCAACTCAATTACCGAATCAAAAATGGTGCCCCACCTGGCACCGTAGCTTCTCGTGGTGGGAGACGTGAGTTTACGCTGGAGGAAGCACAGGCTTGGACAAAAATCGAACGAAGTGAAAACATGAGGCCCAAGGGGGGCAAAGCTGTCACTATCGGGATCGCCTTCTTCAAAGGCGGGGTTACTAAAACGACGACCACAATGACCTTGGCACAAGGACTCAGCTTGTTGGGACATCGTGTGCTCAATATCGATATGGATCCCCAAGGATCATTGACGACCCTACACGGCCTGCTCCCCGATTCCGAGATTGAGGATGAAGATACGTTAGGGCCACTATTTCACGGCGATCAACAGGACGTGAGGTATGCGATCCGAAAAACATATTGGCCTGGAATTGATTTAATCCCAGCGGCTTCAGCGATGTTTTCAGCAGAATTTGCCTTGCCCGCACAACAGATGCGGGATCGCAACTTTGAGTTCTGGGACGTTCTGAATAAAGGATTGGAGGCGGTTCGTGATGACTATGATGTGATCTTAATCGACACACCGCCAAGTCTTTCATACATGACGATCAATGCATTTTTCGCCTCGGACGGCATGATCATTCCCATGACCGCAAGTATGCTTGACATGGTATCGAGTGCTCAATTCTGGAGTTTATTTTCCGACCTGGCCGCATCGATCTCCAAGAGGCTGCCTGACCCGAAAAAGTATGACTTCATCAACATACTACTGGCCAAGATAAACAATAACGACACGACAACCCGAGCCGTGAGAGATTGGATATCAACGGTCTATGGAGGCAAGGTGATGCCCGTCGAAATCCCGATGACGGCGGTAAGCGGCAGTGCGGCAAGCGAGTTTGCCACGGTATTCGATATCACCAAGTATGAGGGGGATGCGCGAACTTATAAACGGGCTAGGGAGGCATACGAGTCATTGGCCCTGGCAGTTGAGGAATCCATTCGGATGGTTTGGGCCAAAAGGGAGGCAAAATGAAAAAGGCAGACAAGCTTGATAAGCTTTCGGCGGGACTCGGCGAGACACTGGATAAACTGGCTAGCTCGGTACCAACGCGCGCTAAAACCGCTCCTGGGCAACTGATGTCTTTTCGAAACGAAATGGCGACCTACGAAGATCGGATTGCCGCACTCGAAGCGGAACTTGCAGACGCCAAACGAACTGAAATCCCGGTCGAGAACATAGACCCCAACCCGTGGCAACCCCGAACATATTTTGATCCTCAAGAAATATCAGAGTTGGCCGCAAGCATTGCAGAAGTTGGTTTGATTCAGCCGATCATCGTGCGGCGTGTCCAAACTTTGGACACGAAGCCCACCAGTAAAAACGTCCAAAGTTTGGACACGCGTTATCAACTGATAGCTGGCGAACGACGATTACGTGCTCACAAGGAGCTTGGCCGTTCAGAAATCAAAGCAATCGTACTGGATGCGGCAGATGATGAGCTGGCCGTGATGGCACTAGCGGAGAATCTTGATCGCGCCGATTTGGCTGATTATGAAATCAGCAAAGCCATCAGACGGGCCGAAAAGGAATTCCCAACCCGCAAGCACATGGCAAAAGCCATAGGCATCGAACGCTCCGATTTGTATCGTTTCCTAGCCTTCGATTCCTTGCCTGAATTTGTCAAAGTGGATCTGGAGTCAAATCCAAGATTGCTCGGTCGCGTTGCAGCAGGTCAGATTGTCAGCCTGATCAAGGATCGTGGGCCAGAAGCTATCAACGCGCTTTCTGTCATCTGGCCGAAGGTCAAGGAAGGCCAGCTCAACGAGGGAAAGTTAGCATCCTCGGTTGAAGCTTTACTTGCTGGGAAGGCGGCACGTACCGATAGAGACATCAGGAAGCTCTTCGTTAACAAGGTGCAGGCCGGATCAATCACCCGTGATCAAAATGCCATTACGGTCAAGATCAAGACGGTTTTACTTTCAGATGAAAAAGAAATCCGCCTACGCGAATTTGTACAACAACTCCTTCTGGAACTAGGTGGCGAAATCCCCAAAGGGAACGAATGAAATGGCATAAACTACTTTCTCCTACCGTTGAGCGGTCAGCAAAATGTTTAACTTTGGAGGCTTCGGCCTCCTTTATTTTGCCTAGATAAAACTGCTTGATTCAGCTAGCCATCGGTCACCGTGTCCAATTATTGGACACGGCAGCGAAATAATAATGAACGCCTTTCAGGCCGCTTTCAGCGGTTCATTTTTCGGACGAAAAATACTTTCGTCCGAAAAACCTGTATTTATTTACTCTGGGGGTAAATTATAGGTATCATTATATAAAATTATTCGTTATACTTTTTAATATCTGATAGATAGTCAGGAAAAACGTGCAAGGTTCGTCGCGGAACTCGGGTCAAATTAAGGTTGCTGCGCAACGTGCTGCGCACCTCAATTTGTCGCCTCGACGCAAAATCTATCCGGTGAAACGGGATAGATTTTTTTGCGGCTTACCTGGAGAATCATCGGTAAGACGCGCGTCGATTCCCTCGTTCCGCAGTTCCAAGTGTTCTGCTCCGTAGTTGCTGTTTGGTGGTAGTTTGGCGGGTTGTAAAAAGCAAAAACAGAAGAGCAGGGCGCAGATATAACCAGGCTAATTTGGGGGCGGACTGCCTCACCTCGCGCCGGATGACGGCGCGACACCTTTCGGGCTTTGGGTGACATGCAGCCGGAAGACGACACTCGAAATCCTGCACCCTCTCGGGCTGACGGCGAGTGTCGGGATGGCTGGTAAGTTGTAAAAATTATAACCATGCTAATAATAGGGAATAACTGGTATTAGGGAATAAATGGCAAGCAATCCAAAAACGGCAAGATTGATTCGACTCGCAGGGACCAATGCGAATGTCAGGTTATCGGTCGCTGACCGTGATTTTTTGAAAGACCTGTCGAAAGTGCAACTCATTTCGTCGGATCTGGCTGACCGCCATCACTACGCGCACTTGAAAGGTGCGTCCGGTCGTTCTCTTGAACGTCTCAAAAAAGCCGGGATCATCACCAGCAAGATTCTTTACCAGCCCTGGGCTGCGCCGATTAAAACTTACCAATTCGCGGACAAGTCGATCGCCGGAGCGTGGGGAGGGCGGTTGCCGGTGACGGGTGCAAAACGTACCGACTTGCATGAGCTGATAGCCAGCCGTGCCTATTTCGAGCTGGGTCGACCGGCAACTTTCAAGCTGGCCACCGACTTCACCAAGGCGGAAATTGCCTTGTGTGGCTCGATGCGGCCCGATGCTATTTACACCGATGTATCAACTGGTGAAATGGTTTTGGTGGAGGCAGACAGCGGCCATTACACACGAAGCCAGATCACAGTCAAGATCGCCCACTGGCGGGCGGCAGGGCTTACCCGTCAGGTGTGGGCACAACCACAGCATGCGCGGAGTGCCCAAGTACCGACTCTGCCGGGAATAAATGTCATGAGACTATAAGATGGAAGAAGAAATCAAGGACAAACTGGCCGAGCGGATCCGATTAAGGCGTGAAGCAAATGAACGGGCGAGGAGGGGAGAACAAGCTGCCCTGACGGTCGTGCCCCAGCCCACCTTGGCGCATCAAGAATCAAAACCCGAACCAAACAAAGAAGTTGACCCGGCCATATCGGAGGCGATCAACGCCATTGCCGCAGGGGACAACCCCCTCAAGATCGCCCGAATGTTGACAGCGATCCTGGCCGGTGAGGTGAAACGAAAAGAGTTAATCGTTCACTTGGGTAAAAGCGACGCATGGCTGTCAAAACGCCTTGGGTTGCTGAATGCACCCAAGGACATCCAGCGTCTGATCGAGGCGGGCGCACTGACCGAGTCGGAATACTATGATAACCGCCAAAACATAAAAGCCGGGATTCATGGGAGTGGCGATACGTTGCGCTACAAACGAATGCCGACCGTTACGATCAGCATCGAGGCCGCAAAGGCCGTGGCCTCGATTCTTCAAGACTTGGCGACACAACTCGGTGCGGCACCGATCCGGTTTGATGAAAAATCAAACAAGAAGGACATCACCGGCATATTGAATCAGCGGGCGGGAGAAATTCGCGGGATATTCAAAAAATGAGGCGATCCGCATCCTTGCCGAAGCTGCAGGGGCTTATCCTTGAGCAGCTGGCTCAAGTCCAGTTCGCGACCAATATGCAGCTTGCGGCGTTGTGCAGCTCGCAAGCCTCGAACGTATCCAATGCGATCAAGGCTCTATTGAACGCAGGACTGATCGATGGAAGCTTGCAAACACGCCCCATGATCCTGCAGCTCACCCCTGGAGCCGGTCGCCTGCTGGGTGTGCCCACGCCTTCAGGCCGTCGGCATTCGTCATGGTCTGTCATGGCTCACGGTTGTCACCGGAATGCGGCAGGCGAAATACTCGCAGCTCAACACAAAGGTTTTCGCTTCCTGTCTAGGATGACCTTGCATCAGCAAGGGTTCAATCCTGGGCATGGCGAACACGGTGCGATTGACGATGCCGGTACGGCCTGGTTTGTGCTTCTGGACGATTTCATGATGGGTTCGGATCGGATCAATCGCGCCTGGACAAGACGACACACACCCAACCGGAAACACTGGCCCGATCCAACCGGTCGCGCCTGGTGCGACGTGGCGCAGCGCTTTTTAGTCATATCAACTGACGAGCAACACGCGCTGCGCCACCGTGAATGGATTTTAAAAACCAGCTTGCCCGCCGAAGTCATGCACATCAAGCCCCTCTGGAAATCATGAAAATAATCGCGGGGATCATGCTGGCGGTGTTCGCCCTGGATATGATTGCGGCACTGTATTTTTTTCATTCATGGCTTGCAGGCGTGCTGTTGCTGCTTTCGGTGGTGACGGTGTTTCTGCTGCTATACAAAAAACAAACCAAAACCAAGAGGGTAGGGTGGTGCTTAGGCTCAGCCTTGGAGCTGAGCAATCCAGACCGGCCAACGCCGGTTGAGATGGCCGTGATCACGCCGGACATTCTCAATCTGGGCATGCTGTTCATTGGTGGCCCTGGGGCGGGTAAAACAGAATCGGCCACCCTGGGCTTTATCAAGTCCATGCCAGATCACTCGCCGGGTTGTGGTTGGGTGTATTTTGAAGGGAAGGGCGACATTGATATCTACAAAAAATGCGTGGCCATGGGAAACCGGCCACAACATTTTTTCTCATCCGAGTTGCCCGGGTCGGACACGATCAATCTTTTTGCAGGGGAGTCGCACGACGTGGTTGATCGGTTGTGCAAAGTGCTGATCGGAGAAACCGCCTCGACCAGCTTTTACAGCGACGAACAAAGAGCCGTGCTGGCGCGTGTTGTGCCGCTGCTGCGCTGCTTGCCGCAAGCCACCAACCTGCGCGACCTGTATGTCGCCCTGAGTGTTGAGAAAGCGGGCAATGAGCTGTTGTGGCGCGCCCGCGAGGCGGGCGCGAATGTGGTTGATATCGAACTGGCCAAAGCATGGTTTGCTCAGCCTATTGCAAACCGTTTAAAGAACGTATCCGGCTTGCTGAATCGCCTGTTCGTTTTTGTGAATGGCCAGTATGCTGATCGGCTTAACGCTTACCAGCCAGACATCGACATCAGCAGGGCGGTCGCGTCGAATGAATCAATCTATCTGCATCTACCGCTTACCTCTTTTGCCAAAGATGTTGCGATTGCGATCATCGAAACCTTCGGCGTTGAGGCCAGAAAAAGACAGCTTGCGGGCACTGAGAACCTGAAAATGTACCCGCAGCTTTTTGACGATTGGGGCGCGTTTTTCCACATTGGGTTTGGCCCTTATTCTGCGCGCTGCCGCTCCGCTGGCATGCCGCTCAGTTTCGGTTTTCAATCGCGCGCCCAACTCGATGCCGTTGGATCAAGCTTCGCGGACGAGCTGGACGACACCATCGCAACAAAGATTATTTTGCGCGTGCAAGGCGACGCGACGAGTCAATATGCCGTGAGGCTTCTTGGGCAATACGAGACGCACGACGTTGGGACTTCTGAATCCAGCATCAATAATGGATCAAGCGGCACGAGCTTGCGCTATATGCAGCGTGCGCGTATTGAGCCGCGCCAATTGCGCGAGTTGCAAGCAGGGGAGGCGTATATCTCAACGCTGGCGATCCACGACGACAAGATGTCGAACCCGCTCTGGAAACTGCGCTTGCCGCTGCCAGCGTTTCCCGGCTGGCAAAATATTTCTATGCCGTCAGCGCGTGAACATAAAGAAGGGGAGGGCTTGTCTTTGTGGACTCGATACATGAATCCGGCCAAGCTTGCTGAGGTACATGCGACTGCACAAATCGAAGCGGCGGCGGCTGAATCGAAGGCGGTGGAACAAAAGGTAAAAGGACGCGATGAAGCCAAGGCAGGCATGAAACAAAAACCCGGTTTTAACTTTAGTGCCTGAGCTGTGCGAATTATGCTCCAAGCCTACCGCCTATAATGCTCCAAAAGCGCGACCGATAAAGCCCTAATCCGCCACATTACAAAATGCTCTAATTCACGGGAGTTGAATGGCTGGCAGACAGTAAGCGGTCGTAGAATTAGAATAAATCTATTGGCTTGACAGGCCGCTTCGTGCCTATTCTGTTGAAAAACTCTTTTTTCAAGGTGCTAAAAATAATTTAAGCCGCTTAGGCAAATTCTATTTTGAAGGATGTAGGGGGAGTCCCATTTTGTCTGATCGTTCGTTGTGCAACCTCTGATTCGCCTATACGAGGAAATTTATTCG
>CANJMS010000004.1 GCA_947475825.1 Nitrosomonadales bacterium | reverse complement strand
GCACCAAGGCTAAACTGAAAGCCGCAACAACCGAGCACATGCTGACATTGGAAAAATCACCTGAGCGTGTCAAAAAATACTTCCAAGATTCTCGCGTAAAATATGCGGCATGAAAACTTCAAACTTCATCTGGCCGGATCAATAGATTATTTAAGAGTGTGAATCTGGCGATACAGATCAGAGGTTGAGCCACCGAAAAGCCTGCTCAAGTTTTTGTTTGGCATCGATTTCAATAATCTGGTCGTGTGAGACAACAATGCGTTGCACGTCCAAGGCCAGTAGTAATTTAATAGAGCGGATCAGTGCGGATTTATCCCTGATTAAAAATTTTATCGTGCGTGACATGGTGAGATTTTCATAAACGCCTAACAAGCGTGCCACCAGACGATTCACGCCCGTGTTGTTTGAACCAAAGCACGCCAACAAATCTGTGAGAATCAACGTGCCACTTGGTTGATGAAACCAAGCGGTTTCCTGTAATGTGGGAATGCCTTCAATAAAGATTGCTTGCAGCTCTGCTGTCCAACTGGGTGATCCGGTCAATTCCATGCCTGCATCACCAATCGTTTTATAACTTTCCAGATCAGGGCGTTTTCTGTTAAGTCCAGATGCAATGATTCCCGTTGCATAAGGAAATGCCTGCATGAACGGCAAAAAGTGCAGGTGATGCACCTTGTTTGGCGCGACCACGAATTGCACTGAGCCCAATTTGTCGAGTGCTGCAATGAGAGCAGACGTGGGGGTAATGGGTGAATGTATCCATAGCTTACCACTCTGCAAACGCACCACGGTCATGCGAGAGGTAATTGCAAACGGTCCAAACTTCAGCACTTGCTGCGCGTACCAAATTTGATTAGGGACAATTGTGATTAAGGGCATCGTGATGTTACCATTTTAGCGACTTTTTATTTACAGCCATATGCAGGGGTTCCCTGCCATGGATCGTTTGGGATGAATAATTTTTTAGTAGCCACTTGTCCATAAAATGGCTTATGCACCCCAGCGTTTGACTAATTCATGTGGCACATGCAGGTGATCCAAGATGCGCGCCACTACAAAATCTACTAAATCTTGCACGCTCTGTGGCTGATAATAAAAGCCGGGGTTAGGCGGCAAAATCACCGCACCCGCGTGGCTCAGCTTAAGCATATTTTCCAGATGAACAGAGGAGAACGGCGATTCACGCGGCACTAAAATCAGCGGGCGTTTTTCTTTGAGCATGACATCTGCGCCGCGTGTGATGAGATCATCGCTCAGACCCGCCGCAACAGCAGCGAGTGTGCCCATGGTGCAGGGGCAGATTACCATCGCATCGCCAGGGTTAGAGCCAGAGGCCATTGGCGCATACCAATCGTCGCGGCCAAACACACGCAATTCACCGCTGAATTTTTTCGGAGATAATTTATTGAGATGCTCGAGCAATATTTTTTCTGCGTCCTGCGGACGATTGGGTAGCGTGAAATCGATCTCTTGTTTTGCCACTATTTGTGCGGCTTGTGAGTAAACCAAATGCACACGCTGCCCGCTTTGCAGTAGACATTGCAACAGCCGCATCCCATAAGGCAGGCCGGATGCACCCGTAAAGGCAAGGACGACAGTTTTCATTTGGATACCTCTAAAATTACGGCTTCATCGCTAATGGCAGGGTTCAAAAAATGCGCGGCAATTAAACCATTCACCGTGCCAAATAATAATGCAGCGACGGCGAATATCGGAATAAGGTAGACCACGCCAGTATGCGGGATGAGCCAAAAATACACGAGCAGAAGTTGTCCGGCGATATGCGCGAATGCGCCGAATATGCTGTGCGTGACGGAGCTAAACCAGCGCGCAGGTAAATGCTGACTCGCCGCCAGCACCAATAGGCTACACAGTGCGCCGCTCAGGCTTAAGAAAAATCCGGGGGTGAGCAAGCTACCCATCATTAAGCTGCTGCCCAATACGCGCAACAGCGTAACCCAGGCTGCGGTGCACCAGCCAAAGCGTACCAAGACAATTAAGGTCACGATGTTGGAGATGCCGGGTTTTACGCCGGGCAGGGGCGAAGGAATGGCGGTTTCCAACACAGACAGGCCGATGGCCAGCGCGGCCAATTTGGCGATATGGTGATCTTCTGCCGTTGGATGCAGTGTAATAACCGAAGGTTTTATTATATTAGCGGGTTTAATAATTGAGGCTGTCATAACTGCTTTTCCCACCGCTGAGTTCCACGCTGACTTGGTTGGGCAAGCACAGCGCGATTTCTCCAGCTTGTTTGAGCCACCCTTGTTGCACGCAATATAGTCTTGGGCCAGGATCGCTGATGATGCGCGCTTGCAGATTTTTTATGGCGACTTGGGTAATGCCTAACGGCCCTGGCACAGCAATGACTTGATCTCTGGACAAGGACACGCTGCTGAAAATCTTGCCACCACTGCGGATGATGGCATGGTCTGCAACACCTTGTCCCCAGCCATTTTGCCACAGCATAACGGTGATCCAGGCAGTGCCTAGCGCGCTTATTAATATCACTATCCAATCCCCTATTTTTAGGCGGGTAAGAAGATTAATTGTTAAGGACGAGTTCACGATGCCGCAATAAAACTTGCTGGGTGCTGAAGTGTTGTGCCAGTTTTTCAGCCAGATAAACGGAGCGATGTTGGCCGCCTGTGCATCCTATGGCAACGGTTAAATAATTGCGGTTGTCGGCAATAAAACAAGGCAGCCAGTTTTCAACAAAAGTGCGTATGTCGTGCAACATTTTTTGCGCGTTGGGAGTGTTTTCTAACAGCCGGATGACTGCCTCATCGCGTCCAGTCAGAGGGCGTAACAGGGGATCGTAATGCGGATTGGGTAGGCAACGCACATCAAACACCAAATCCGCGTCCAGCGGAATGCCGTGCTTGAATCCGAATGATTGAAAAAGCAAGGTAATGCGCGCGCGATCCAGATTTAAAAATTCTTTGATCCAGGCGCGCAGGGCATTAGGGTTGAGTTCGCTGGTGTCGATGTGATGACCGATGCTGCTGATCTCGGTTAATAATTCGCGTTCGCGCTGTACACATTCGAGCAGGGTTAAATTGGCTAAATCCGGGTCAAATTCAATGAATTTAGTATTGCTTAGCGGATGCCGTCGCCGTGTTTCAGAAAAGCGTTTGACCAGTGTGTCGGTTTGTGCAGTCAGAAAGAACAGGTGTACGTCTATGCCTTGTTGTTCCAGTTGTTTAATGTAGTGCGGTAATTGCTGCACGCTGCTACCGCTGCGGATATCGATGCTGACGGCGACGCGGGTATTGCCTGCTTGATGCAGATTGTCCATGAGGGAGGGCAATAATTCTGCGGGCAAATTGTCTACGCAATAATAATTGTTGTCTTCCAGCACTTTGATAGCAACGCTTTTGCCGGAGCCGGAGAGGCCGCTGATCAGGAACAGTTGCATGTTATAAATCTTGCATGTGCTGCGCGTGGCGACCTAAAAATTCCTGCATGCTGTCGATGCCGCGTTGCTGCAATACGAAGTTTCGCGCCGCCGCTTCTACCAACACCGCCAAGTTGCGACCCGCTACGACGGGAATGGTCACGGTGCTGATTTTGACATTGAGGATTTCCTGAAAGCTGGCGTTTAATGAGAGACGTTCCATTTGTGCTAATTCAATGGGGGTGGGGCGATGCAAGTGTACGATCAACTTCAAGCTTTTTTTGCGGCGCACGGCAGTTTCACCAAACATGGTGCGGATGTTGAGTACGCCAAGTCCGCGTACTTCAAGGAAATCGCGCAATAACTCGGGGCAACGACCTTCCAATGTTTCCGGCGAGACGCGGTAAAGCTCGGTAATATCATCTGCTACCAGGCCGTTGCCGCGTGTGACCAGTTCCAGCCCCAACTCACTTTTACCAATGCCACTGTCGCCAGTAACCAGAACGCCCACGCCCAGCACATCTAAAAATACGCCGTGGCGGGTGGTCGATTCAGCCAGTGCCTTGACCAGATAATGCCGCACCAACCACATCAAATGCACGCTGGGCAAGGGTGAGCGGAATAGTGGGGTGTGCGTGCGATTAGCGTAAGCGATGAGTTGCTGCGGAATATTTTCTGTACCCGCAATAATTAAACAAACCGTGCCGCCATGTTCAAGCTGTTTGAGTACGTCGTTAAAATTGGAAGGGGATAATGCACTCAAATAATCCAGTTCGGTATTGCTTAACACTTGCACCCAATTTTGATGCATTAAATTCAGGTGTCCAATCAGGCCTAGATTGGAGGTATTTACGACCTCACTGTCCAAAATTTTGGCTGCGCCTTCCGTGCCCGCTACCCAAGTGAGCGTCAGCCGTTCTTGCTTATCTTCAAACAATTTTTGGATGTTGACTTGTGCCATGATTTATTTATTCCAGCAGGCGATAGCAAGGCGGAAAGACAGTTTTCGTGCAGATAGTACAGGCTAGTATAGCGAGCAGGAAACTAGCGCGGACAACGCAACCATCGTTACTATTGCGAACTGAAATTAGGGTTTCCATTCGGTGAATAGCTGATGAATAACAGTTGGGTCGTTGGTGTTTTGTAACTGCTCTCGAAAATTTTCATCGCTGAACATTTGCGCCAATTCGCCTAGTAATTGCAAGTGTAAATCTGTAGCACGATCAGGCACCAGCAACACAAAAATAAGATTGACTGGTTGCCCGTCTGGGGAATCAAAAGGAATAGGCGTCTGCGTTTTTACAAAAGCAGTGGCCGCGTCGCGCAGCCCTTTAATACGACCATGCGGAATAGCCACGCTATGTCCTAAACCCGTTGAACCCAGCTTTTCACGGGTAAACAGGCTGTCGAAAACCTGACCGCGCGCGATTTTCTGGGAGTTTTCAAACAACAATCCGACACGTTCAAAAATGCGCTTCTTGCTGGTGGATTCGTTGTCTAAAATGACATTCTCGGGCGATAATATTTTGCCGATCAGGTTCATAATCTTGTCAATTATTAATCTGGATTAATATCCACTCCGGGTTTTTCATGGCGGCGTGCGTGGGGTTTTTCCTTGTGTTTAATAATCTGCCGATCCAGCTTATCAACTAGATTGTCGATTGCAACATACAAATTTTCATCATCCGATTCTACAAAAATAGTCTTGCCGCTAACGTGCAAATTGGCCTCGGCTTTTTGGATGAGTTTGTCGACCGAGAGTATGACGTTGATATCAATGACGTTGTCGAAATGACGTTTTACTTTTTCAAGTTTGGTGACAACGCGCTCGCGTATAGCTGGGGTGATTTCGAGGTGGTGTCCGCTGAGGTTGAGGTTCATGATTTACTCCTTAGTAGTACGTGGTTAAAGGGTCTTACGTAGATTGACAGGTAGTATGTTTAAAAGATCCCGGTACTTTGCTACGGTGCGCCGGGCAACCAGTATGCCTTGCTCGCCTAGTATGCCGGACATACGGCTATCAGTCAGTGGATGCCGTGCGTCTTCTTGATCGACCAACTGTTTAATCAGCGCACGAATGGCGGTGGAAGAACAAGTGCCCCCCGCCTCTGTCGCTACGCCGCTGCAAAAGAAATATTTAAGCTCATAAATGCCGCGCGGCGTGCGCATGTATTTTTGCGTGGTTACACGTGAAATAGTGGATTCATGCAATTCCAGTTGCTCGGCAATTTCGCGCAACACCAATGGGCGCATGGCGATTTCGCCGTGCTCAAAGAAGTGGTGTTGCCGCTCAACTATAGCTTGTGAAACACGCAGGATAGTGTCGAAGCGCTGTTGGAGGGTTTTGATAAACCAGCGCGCTTCCTGTAACTGTCCGGCCAGTTGCTGGGCGTTTTGCTCATTCCGGTTTTGCAGGATGTTGGCGTACATCTGATTAACACGCAGGCGTGGCATAGCTTCCCGGTTAAGCCGCGCACGCCAACTACCCGCACGGCGCTCGATAACCACATCGGGTACGACATAGTCTGCCGCACGTTGTGCAAACTCAGCACCCGGTTTGGGATTAAGTTGCACGATCAATGCCTGTGCCGCACGCAAGGTGGCATCGTCACTATGCAGTGCTTTTTTCAGTTTGGTGAAATCATGCGCGGCTAATAGATTTAAGTGTTGCAGCACTAGACGCAGTGCAACGTCGCGGCAAGGCGTGTCTTCCGGCAAGGCTTTAATCTGTAGCGCCAGACACTCGCTTAACGTGCGTGCAGCGATGCCGGGTTCATCCAGATGCTGCAACTGCACTAACGCAGTTTCCAGATCATCCAGCGTTATTTCAAGCTGCGTGGGCAGGAGCTCCAGAATTTCTTCGAGCGATACTGAAAGATAACCGTTGTCATCCAGTGCGTCAATCAACAGCCCGACAATTTCTCGATCCCGCGCATCAAGCTGGCTCATATTTAATTGCCAGATCAGATGTTCGCGCAGGCTGGGGGTGTCTGCCGCAATATCGGCGCGAGACTCTTGCCCGTCATCGGCAGCATTGCCGCTGGAAAAAGAAGGCTCGGCCCAATCTTCGCGCGGTGAGTTTTCGCTATCTGAATCGGCATTGGCCGACTCGGTAGCGTAAGAGCTTTCAGGGGTAGATTCGTCGCCATAGGCATCTTCAGTACGCGCTTGATCGCGGCTGGAATCAGCACTTTTGGAATCATTGCCCGACAAATTATTTTCTCTAGTCCATTCATCCGCCGTGTGTTGCAGTGTGTTGTCCTGCACGCGGTGGTTTTGTTCCGAGTTATCCACTACGGTGAGATTATTTGTATCTGAATGCGCGGTATGTTCATCCATTCGCTCTAAAAGGGGATTCTCATCCAGCAGGCGCATGACTTCACGATGAATTTCCAAGGTGGAAAGTTGAAGCAGGCGTATAGATTGCTGCAACTGCGGGGTGAGCGTCAGTTGCTGAGATTGCCTGAGTTGTAGGGATGGCTTCATGGTTAGAAAATTTAGCGAAATAATTAAAGCTTAAAATGTTCACCCAGATAAACTTTTCGCACGCTCTGATTATAGATGATTTCGTCAGGCTTTCCTTCGGCCATTACTGAACCGGCATTGATGATGTAAGCACGGTCACAAATGCCTAAAGTTTCACGCACATTGTGGTCGGTAATCAGCACACCGATGTTGCGTTCCTTGAGGAAGCCGATGATTTTTTGTATATCAATCACCGCAATCGGATCAACCCCGGCGAAAGGCTCATCCAATAATATAAAGCGCGGATTGGAGGCCAGCGCACGGGCGATTTCTACACGCCTGCGTTCGCCGCCGGACAGGCTCAAAGCAGGGCTGCTGCGGATATGTGAGATGTGTAAATCTTCCAGCAATTGGTCAAGTCGAGTTTGAATTTCATCCTGTTCGTAGCCTTGCAACTCCAATACTGCCGCTATATTTTGCGAGACATTCAGGCGGCGAAAAATGGATGCTTCCTGTGGTAGATAACCCAGCCCCAGGTGCGAGCGGCGATGGATAGGGTCATGCGTGATATTGGTTTGATCGATGAAAATATCGCCGCCATCTGCTGCGACGAGCCCCACCATCATATAAAAACATGTTGTCTTACCTGCACCATTTGGCCCCAGAAGGCCGACTACCTCGCCGCTTTGCACAAACAGCGAAGCATCCTGCACTACGGTGCGTGCGCCATAGCGTTTTTTCAGCGACACGGCGCGCAATTCACTCATCTACCTTCCTTGGCTGGGGAAGATTTATCTGGGGAAGATTTATTCTGGGTAGATTTATTTTCAGGCTGGATAACAGCATGTACACGACCCTTGCCCGGTTCATTGGGTGCGCCATTGCCTATCGCTTGAAACACGCCTGTTTCAGAGTTGTAAATAATATGGTCACCACTGACTTCATCTCCGCCGTGCTTAATGCGCGCCTGACCAAACAAATTCACCGTGGCATGTTTGCTGTCATATTCCACACGCTCAGCATAGCCTTCTGCATACTCGTTCAGCCCATCGCGTTTTTGTCGGAAGCTGGCAGGTTGCCCAGTGGCCACGCCGCGCTTAAAATTAGCTTCGATTTGCGTGACCACAATTTTGTTGGCGTGTATGACGAATGTACCCTGCGTGAGTTTCACATCGCCCGTGAAAACGCTGATCTTCTTGGCATCGTCAATGCTGAGTTGATCGGCTTCCAAATGCATGGGCTGCTCGCGATCAGTACGTTCTGCATGGCTGGTTGAGCTAAGCAGTGTCAGGGCGAGCATGAGTAATGGGGCGGCAAATATCATGTTAAAAAATTAAAAATTCTGATGAAACTACTAGCCATTCCACTAGGTTGTCAAAAAACGACAACCTAATGGCTGGTTAGAAATTATAAACAAAATGCGGCGTACAGATATATTGTACGCAGTATATAGAGTGTCATATTTAAGGAAACATTTTTTTCCTCGCAAAGGTTCTCGCATCCGAAGGTTTGACCAACAAAGTATAAGAGCGAGTTTTATTTTTTAACGGGCGCATATTCGCTTCTCACTAAATTCAGCAGATTGATCGTGCGCGCACTATGGTCTAGCACCATGCCAACTGCATGCACAGTGTTATTGCCATCTATCAAGGTGACAGCTTGATCGGTTTTCGCAATATTCAAATCGGGAATCACATGCAGGAAAGTAGTCGTGAATTTCATATCACTTTGTTTGCCAGAGTCTTCTCGAATAATTTGCACTTGGTCGCGCAAAAAAACCTCTTCACCCTTGTCCGACAGGGTTCCGTTCAGGGCAAAGATGCGTAGCGTTGGGCGGTCAGGTTGCACGCTGGCCAGTTGGATGGTTTCAAGGTGTGTGCTGTCATCATCCGGGTAGTGCAGCATTTTTGCGGCGGACATGGTGAAACGTGGTATGCCTTGTTCGGTTAAAGTGGTAGCAGAAAAATTCTCGACGAAAAAATCCGGGTCATGCCGCTGTTTACCATCTACTTTTTGCGTTGGCGGTTCGACGGTTACGCTGACCCAATAAATCACCGCCAGCAAAAGCATTGCTGGCAGCAAAATCAGCCACGTGCGTAGTCGGTTGATGCGAAAGCGTGCCATGGCGTACTTAGGGTGCAACCAGATTATTGGCAGCAGGGGCGTGACTGACTAAAGAAGCACCCAAGTAGGGAGACAGCTGCGCTTGCAACGTGCCCTGGGTGTGCATCAGCAGTTCACACAATTCTCGCACCGCACCGTGCCCAGCCTGCCGTTGCGTGACATAGTGCGAGTGTTCACGCACTGTCAGCGGGGCATGGGGGACGCTGATGGCCAGCCCCACATGCAGCATGGCGGGCAGATCGACCACATCATCGCCCATAAAAGCTGCTGCACTCGCGGGCAGCTTTAGTTTTTCCAGTAGTGCGCGCGCAGCCCCCAGTTTGTCATGCACGCCTTGATGCAAATGTGTGATGCCGAGATTTTTTGCGCGCAATTCAACGCAGCGTGAAGTGCGCCCCGTGATAATAGCCAACTCCACGCCCGAGGCGTGCAGCATTTTCAGGCCGTGACCATCCAGCGTGTTAAAGCGTTTGAATTCCTCGCCGGAGTCGGATAAATATAATCCTCCATCGGTCATTACGCCATCTACGTCAAAGATCACCAAGCGCGTAGTTTTAGCGATTGCCGGCAGTGAGGATGTAGAAAATGGAGCGGAGTGGGGAGACATTCAGACAGCCCTTATATAACTTTGGCGCGTAACAGGTCGTGCATGTTCAATGCCCCGACCAGCTTGTTATGAGCATCTACAACCAGCATTTGATTAATATTATATTGCTCCATGATCTGTACTGCCTCCGCCGCCAATGAATCCGGCGCAATGCTTCTGGGCTTGGGCGACATCACTGTGCTGACAGGCGTAGAGGAAAAATCAACTTTCTTTTCTAGCGTGCGGCGTAGATCCCCATCGGTGTAAATGCCCAAAACATTTTGTGTCTCATCTACAATGGCGGTCATGCCCAGCCCCTTGCGCGACATTTCCAACATAGCTTCAGCCAGCGTGGCATATTTGCCAACTGCCGGAATTTTTTTCCCAGTATGCATGATATCGCGCACATGCGTCAGTAAGCGGCGACCCAAGCTACCGCCGGGATGTGAGCGGGCGAAATCTTCCACGCCAAACCCTTTAGCATCCAGCAATGCCATTGCCAGCGCATCGCCCATCGCCAGCGTGGCAGTGGTGCTGGTGGTGGGAGCTAAACCCATCGGGCAGGCTTCTTTGTCCACTGCAATATTCAGGTGCGTGTCGGCTGCGGTGGCCAGGCTGGATTGCGGGTTGCCAGTCATGCTGATGAGTTGCGCGCCCTGTCTTTTTATCACCGGCACAATGGTGAGGAGCTCATGGCTTTCGCCAGAATAAGACAGCGCAATAAACACATCTTCGGCGGTAATCATACCGAGGTCTCCGTGGCTGGCCTCCGCTGGATGAACGAAATAGGCAGGAGTGCCAGTACTGGCCATGGTCGCTGCAATCTTGCGTGCGATATGACCGGATTTACCCATGCCACTCACAATGACACGTCCTTTGCAGGACAGAATAATATTCAGTGCGTGGAGAAAAGTATCATCAATGCGCTGTATCAGCGTGAGCACGGCGGCAGCTTCGATGTTGAGCACTTCGCGAGCTAGATCCAATGCTCGGGAAGTGGCAGTCAGTGGTTTGTTCATGACCTGAATTATAGCAGTGTGCTGACATATTATTGAAATCCATACTGGGGGGTACAGTCATTCCCATCTGTCAACTGTCTCAACCGCTACAGTCTGGGTAAAATTTTTCAGCCATCGTTTAAAACTTAAGGCATTATTCGATGCTTAATATTTAATTAATTTTTGCAGTTTCGTTATGTCCAATACTTTACAACTGGTTTTAATTTTGTTGGCGGTCGCGGTCGGGGTCGTAGTGGTGTGCCGCTTGTTGCATTTGCCAGTCGTGCTGGGCTACCTGACGGTGGGTATTCTGATTGGGCCGCACGCCTTGGCGTGGATTCCAGATGCGGCAGGCACGCGCCATCTGGCCGAATTTGGCGTGGTGTTTTTAATGTTTAGCATCGGTTTGGAATTTAGTCTGGCGCGACTGCATTCCATGAAACGTACCGTGTTTGGCCTGGGCAGCGCGCAGGTTATATTTACTTTGCTATTGGTCATGCTCGTGGCCTGGCTGAGTGGGTTGGATTGGCGCGCAAGTCTGGCTCTGGGTGGCGTGTTGGCAATGTCTTCCACCGCTATTGTCAGCAAAATGCTGGTTGAGCGCGCCGAAATGAATGCACCACATGGTCAGCAAATTATGGGCGTGTTGCTTTTTCAAGATCTGGCCGTCGTGCCGCTGCTGATTATTATTCCAGCTTTGGCTAGTGCCACTAATGATTTGCTGCTCACCTTGACGGTCGCGCTGTTCAAGGCAGTGGTTTTGTTGGCAGTGCTGCTGGTTTTTGGTCAACGCACTATGCGCCCGTGGTTTCATCTGGTGGCGCGTCAACGCTCATCTGAATTGTTCATGTTGAATGTGTTATTCATTACCTTGGGTCTGGCTTACCTCACTGAAATGGCGGGCTTATCGCTGGCCTTGGGCGCATTTGTGGCGGGTATTTTAATCGCCGAAACCGAATATCGATATCAAGTGGAAGAAGACATCAAGCCATTTCGCGATGTGTTGATGGGATTGTTTTTTGTCACCGTCGGCATGATGCTGGATGTGGAATACATGCTAGCCAATATAGGCTGGGTCATGCTGTTGCTGCTAGGCATTTTGTTACTGAAAACAGTAGTAATGGCAGTGCTGGTGCGTGGGTTTACCGATAACTGGGGTGTGGCTGTGCGTAGTGGTTTGTGGTTATCGCAAGCGGGCGAGTTTGGTCTGGTATTGTTAACACTGGCGGGCAGTGTGAATTTGCTGTCGCATGAGGTGGCGCAAATCGTACTGGCAGCTATGCTGTTGTCTATGATGCTTGCACCCTTGTTGCTGCAACATGCGGAAACCATCGTGCGGCATATTTCGCCCACCGAGTGGATGAATCGCGCCATGCAAATTCATCAAATTGCAGTGAAGAGCATGTCATCCAATACACATGTCATCATCTGCGGTTATGGCCACAGCGGCCATGCATTGGCGCGTTTTATGGAACAGGAGAACATAAAATTTATCGCGCTGGATCTGGATTCTCGCCGTGTGCAGGAGGCTGTGGCAGCAGGTGAGAGCGTAGTGTATGGCGATGCCGCCAAGCGTGAAATTTTACTGGCAGCAGGGTTGATGCGCGCTAAAACACTTGTGATTTCCTATAATGATATGCATTCCGCACTCAAGATTTTGCATCATGTCAAAGAGCTGCGCCCGGATTTACCTGTAGTAGTGCGAACCTCCGATGACTCGCATGTCGAACAATTAAAACAGGCAGGGGCAGCGGAAGTGGTGGCGGAAGTGCTGGAGGGCGGAGTCATGCTGGCCTCGCAAGTCATGCTCATGTCGGGCATCCCGCTTAATCGGGTAATCCGCCGCATTCAGGAAAATCGCGCGCGTCGCTACAGCGTGTTCAGCGGATTTTTTCGCACGATACAGGATGATAAAGTGGGGGGGGATGCAGACAGTTTGCAGGCGCGTTTCCATAGCGTATTGCTGAGCGAGGAAGATTTTGGTGTGAGTAAATCACTGGATGAAATTGATCTGGCGCAATTCATGGTAGAAGTGAATTCAGTGCGTCGTCACAACGTTCGCGGGACTCATCCGGCGGGCGATATGATATTGCGGGCCGGTGATGTGCTGGTACTATTGGGACCACCGATGTCGCTACAGGCAGCAGAGAAAAGATTGCGCGAGGGGGCGTAATGTCTACCTAAAACTGCTGGCACCAGAGGGGGCTTGAACAGAGCTGGTGGTGTCGGTACAGAATAATTTTTATTGTCGCGCAAAATCAATATGCGCACATATCTGCGAGGCACCGAATAAAATTCTCGACGTGGCGCGACTGATTATATCTGGATGCACAAATCCTGTTTTCCCCAGACGCGCAGCGCGCACGGGTAGGTTACGCCAGGCATCACTAGCTTCAATTTCCTGATTTTTTGTGGCGGCAATGCCTAACATAATTTGCGGCTGTGCCTGCACCAAAGCCTCGTCCGTTATAGTTGATACCAGCATAGGGGTGTCCGCAAAAACATTACGCGCGCCACATAACTGCAACACATCACTGATGATATGTGCGCCGTTGATGGTGAGAAGCGGTGTCGCACTGATCTGAAAATAAGCGCGCACCCTGCTTTTGTTTTGATATTTTTGGTGCAAGGCCGCACGTTGCTGTTCAAAATCCTGCGCAGCTATTTCTGCTGCCACAGATGTGGCAGCTATTTTTCCAAGCATTCGCAAGGTGCGTGGAATGTCATCTAAACGACGTGGCTCCAATACTATAAATTTCAATTTTAATTTTTCAAAAGCCGCACGATCTTGTGCTGACAACCCGCTTCCCCAAACCAAAATTAAATCAGGTTTAAGTGCCAACAACTGCTCCCAATTGAGACGAAATGCATCACCCACTTGCGGCAACTTTTGTGCTGCTGCTGGAAAGTCGCTGTATGCACTCACTGCAATCATGCGGCTACCCATGCCAGCGGCAAAAGCCAATTCGGTGAGATTGGGCGCCAGCGAGATGATGCGCTGTGGTGGTGAGGTGAATGTAATTGGCGTGCCAACGTCATCGATGATTTCGAGCGCAGCAACGGGCAACGACAGGGTAAGAAATAGTAAACCAATCCACCTCCGTATTAATTTCATTTGTCGGTAGCAATAAAAAATGATTAATTTCCAGACAGTAATAAAACCAAGAACTCGAAAGCAAGGAAAAATGTAACGCAGATAGCACTTGGGGGTGTGGCAATAACCAACGAATTGGCTGGCGTTTTCTGCTGGCGCAGAGATTTTTTTAATGGAGGAAAATAGGCGAATTTTCAAATGTATCTTAGCGGGGAAGTCCTTATGGAAGGGTTGGATTTTTCCACTACATAGTGCAGTAGGTATTCCCAACTTTGGGGCCATTGTCTTGTACGCATGTCATTTTGCTGGGAGTAAAGATTTTGTCACATAGCATATCCGCCCAATCCTTGTAACTCTGGCACTTATCAAGGTTTTTGAATCTAGCCGCCACTAAACAATTGGATTCTCCCTGTGAGCAAATTACATATTTAACTGGGGTTTCTCCACTGGCACGCTTAACCTCGCTAGAGGTATTGCTTTCGCAACCAGTAAGGAGAAGCAAGATAAAAACAGGCGCTATATATTTCATATAATAAACCTAACGTCAAGGCAAGATTCCGTCTAGTCTGTCAAGCATGATTCGTAGACCAAACAGAACCGAAAGACACTCCGGACTTCAACATACCGTAAATAATATGCAGCAACTTGCGCATCACCGCACTCATGATCACCATATTCGGTTTACCTGCTTTCTTCAAACGTTCGGCAAATATCTTGACGATCGGATTATAGCGTCCTGCCGCAATCATTGGTATATACAGCACCCTTCTTATCACCCTTATCATCGAGTTGCCTTTCTTGGAACGATGCGGCTTGCCCACACCGAACTCCCGGATTGATGTACGACAGGATTCAGTCCCACTAATGTAGGGAAATGCTGTCCACTTCATTTTTCGAAAAAGACAGCGCACCCTCCCCCTGCTTGTTTAGCACGATACATTGCGATATCGGCTTCACCAATTGCCGTCTCCGTCTCCAGTTTTTGAAAACTCAGCAGGCGTATTCCAATACTGGCACCAACGTGTAACGTTTTGCCGTTGAACTCAATCGGGTTGTTCACCATATTGATCAGTTTTGTGGTTATTCGCGACACCTTGTCGTGCGCTATTCGTTCGTCATTATCGAGATGATCAATTAACACTACAAATTCATCGCCGCCCAGACGGCCAACGACGTCCTCGGATCGGGTGATGGAATGTAAGCGTTTAGCAATTGCAATGAGTACTGCATCCCCTGCATCGTGCCCGTATAAGTCGTTTATAGACTTAAACCCGTCCAGATCCATCAGTAGCAGTGCTCCATATATTTTGTGCCTGACGGCACCAGAGACAGTCATTTCCAGATGTCGCGACAAAAAACGCCGATTTGCCAGCTGCGTTAACGGATCGATATATGCCAATTGGCTAATTTTGATAAGCGCTTCGTCATGGGCGATGATAAATGGTTTGATGACCAGGAAGTAAATTAAAGGCGTTGTTATCGCTACCAAAATGACAGCATTAAAAATAGCCATAAAGTTTCCGTCTATACTGCGCAGCAATGGAGAATGCTCCAAAGTCAGCATAAACAATAATTCCACCATTAAAGTGATGGTGGCGATCCGGGCGACTATCTGTTTTATAGTTAGGCGTTCCACGATGAATATTCCCCCAATAAAATTGACACCTGATTAAGCGAACTGAATTTCCTGTTTCGCGGATGAAACATAGTTTAATGATGAGTGCATTCTACTGTGGTTATAAATAAGGAATATAGCTGCGCAATACCGAGTGCAGTTGGCTGTCTTCGGTGAAAGTGCAGCCGTGTATTACATCTGCCTTCATCGAGTGAAAGAAGGATTCCATAAAGGCATTGTCCGTCATCTTGCTAGGGCGGTTCATACTCTGGGTAATCTGTAACTGCTCATGTGAGTACAGAGTTGTCGGTTCTATTGCAAGTTGGAATAGCGTTGTGCCAATGCCACACGTTTTAAATATGTTTCACGTGCAAGCTGAACATCTTCCAGAAAATAGGGTAACTCCTTCAGCAACAAAGCTTGCGGGCCATCTACTAATGCCTTCATTGGCGCGGGATGAAAATCTACCAGCACCATGTTCGCCCCTGCCACAACTCCCTGCGCGGTAATATGCACTACGTCCAACACCCCGTCCGGGGCGGCACTGCGCGTACCAACCGAATGTGAGGGATCGATGCACACTGGCATTCTGGTTAATCTTTTCACCACAGGCACATGTGCAAAATCAACAAAGTTGCGGTGTGGATCGCCCATATTTGTTTTCATCCCGCGCAGGCCAAACACCACATTTCGATTGCCTTCTGAGGCAAGATATTCGGCGGCATTTAACGACTCGTCCAGCGTAATGCCGAAACCGCGTTTGAGCAATACGGGAAATTCCTGCTGACGACCAACGATTTTCAGAAGTTCAAAATTTTGTGTATTGCGTGTGCCTATCTGCAACATCACGCCTGTGGGGTTGCCAGTTTGATGAATCGCCTCGCGAATTTCATTGAGATGATTTTCATGAGTAATCTCCATGGCAATCACTTTGATGCCGTACTTGCCCGCCAATTCAAATACGTAAGGCAAACAATTTTTGCCGTGTCCCTGAAAAGCATAGGGGCTGGTGCGCGGCTTGTACGCGCCCATACGTGTACACACCTGGCCGTTATCGCGCAGTGCTTTAAGCATGGCCTCGACGTGATCACGATTGTCTACCGCACACAATCCGGCAAAAACATTCAACGTATCCTGCCCGAATCGTACACCGTTATATTCAAAGTGCGATGGACGTGGGTCTTCTTTATGCCGTCCCAATACTCTATATTCTTCCGATACACGCACCACGTTTTCCACGCAGGGCAGGCTACGCATGTCTTTAATTTCGAGTGCTTTGGTGTTGCCAACAAGATAAATTTCGGTGAGTGTTTTTTCAACTCCACGCTCCACATGTACGCGCGTTTGTATACCTGACAGTCCGGCCAAATGCGCCATCAATTGCTGGAATTCAGGGCCTTGTTGATTAACGTTGGAAGAGAGAATTAAGATCATGATAAGTATTCCGTTATTTATAGTTTTCTATGGTTTATTGCGCAGCAATGGCCATTGCTGCGGCCACTGCGCCATCGGGTCTTTGATAAAACCACTCTTGCCAAACTGTTGCCAGCGTCCGATAACGTAACTCAACAACAGATTCGCATACGCACTGACATCGGTTTTTTCATCCAGATCACCCTGTGTGATAGCAATACGCACGGATTGTTTCAATGTGACTTCGAGCCGATCATAAAGTTGGTTAATGCGCTGCTGCAGGCGCGCATCTTCATTCACCAGTGCATCGCCGATGAGTACGCGAGTCATGCCGCGATTTTTCTGGGCGAAACCCAGCAACATGGCCAGTGAATTTTCCAATTGTTGCAAGCCGCTGCTTTCATCCGCACTAATTTTATTAATTAAACCAAACACGGTTTGCTCGATGAACTCAATTAAACCTTCAAACATTTGCGCCTTACTGGCAAAGTGGCGATACAGCGCCGCTTCAGAAAGTTCCAGCCGTGCAGCCAGTGCTGCCGTGGTGATCTTTTCACCCTTGGGTTGCTCCAGCATTTCTGCTACAGTTTGCAGGATTTGCAGCTTTCTTTCACCGGGTTTAGTGGCCATAGTTTTCCCTTGAAAAATTTTTACTATATGAAACGTAATTGCGACAGCACACGTGGTAGTTGTTGCACGCTGGCAATTTTCACATCCACATAAGCAGGCACGCGCGATAGATTGCTGATCCATACCGTGCTCATGCCGCAGAGCTTGGCGGTATATAAATTATCTGCGCTATCCTCCACCATTACGCAGCTCGCTGGCTTAAGCCGATGTTTGTGCAGCAAGCGCAAAAATGCATGCCGCTGAGGCTTGGGCTGGTAGCGCGTTTGCTCGATGGCAAATACATCATGAAAGCAATCATCTATACGCAATATTTTGAGCACTGCATGGGCGTAGTCTTGTGGCGCATTGGAAAAAACTATTTTTTTGCCCGGCAATTTTCTCAACACATGCCTTAATCGCGGCGCATGCAAAATCATGTCGGATAACACGGGAAACTGATGCGTGTGCCATAAAAAATGCGCCGGATCAGTGGCGTGATGGCGCATCATGCCGCTGAGTGTTGCCCCGTAACGCTGCCAATAATCAATGCGCAACGCATTCGCGGTATGTTCATTCATGTTCAAATGGTGTTGCAGATACGCCGTCATGCTGCGATTGATATGCGGAAAGATGTGGGGATTGGCATCGTGCAACGTGTTGTCCAGATCGAAAATCCACACTCGCTCGGCCATATTTAAAGACCCCCATACAACGTGACGAGTGAAGCAGAGGCAAGGTAAAAAGTGGCGAGAAACCGGAATTTACACATTAGTAAATGAGGATTTTGAGCCATTTTTTTACACCGTTTCAGCAAACGCAGTAGTGGTATGGGGGTCTTTCATTTGCTTTTGATGAGCGTGCCCACACCCTCATCCGTCAAAATCTCCAGCAGCAGCGCGTGTTCCACCCTTCCATCAATAATATGTACCGACTTCACCCCGCTTCGCGCCGCATCCAGTGCGGAGCTGATTTTGGGCAGCATTCCGCCAGACAACGTGCCATCTGCCACCAGACCATCGATTTGTTTGGGTGTCAGTCCGGTCAGCAATTTTCCATCTTTATCCAGCACGCCCGGCGTGTTGGTCAACAACACCAGCTTCTCGGCTTTTAACACTTCGGCTAATTTTCCGGCGACCACATCAGCATTAATATTCAGTGTTTCGCCATCCGACCCCACCCCTATGGGAGCAATCACCGGGATGAAATCGCCCGAATCTAAAAACGTAATGATGGCCGGATCAATCAAATGTATTTCTCCTACAAGACCAATGTCCAACATTTTCCCCTGCTCGGTCTGGCTTTCCAGCAGCATTTTATTGGCGCGTATAAAAGATGAGTCCTGTCCGGTCAGCCCGACCGCTTTGCCGCCGTGACGATTAATCAGATTAACAATATCTTTATTAATCTTGCCCAATACCATCTCGACCACATCCATCGTCTCTTCATCGGTCACGCGCATACCCTGAACAAACTCGCCTGCCTTGCCGATACGTTTAAGCAAATCATTAATCTGCGGTCCACCGCCATGTACAATGACTGGATTCATGCCGACTAATTTAAGCAGCACCACATCACGCGCAAAACTTTCTTGCAGCTTGGGATCAATCATGGCGTTGCCGCCATATTTGATGACAATGGTTTTGTCAAAAAATCGTTGAATATACGGCAGTGCTTCAGATAAGGTATTTGCTTTTTTAGTAGCGGTATCGGCAGTTAGGGGCATGGCACTACTTTCATAAAATGTGCGCGCATTTTACCCTATAACTCCACGCGCTTTCATCTTCGACCCATGCGTTTTTGTCTGCGACCATTGTGGGGTGCTGAATACATTGTTGAGAATTTCAATATTTTGGTTGGGTTAGGTATCATCCTGAGTCTGTAATTGACTCGCAATTTATACAAATTAAAAATATCCCAATTAGAAAGGAATTCTTATGTCCATACGTTCATATAAAAATATTTTCCCTAAAGTCGGTGCGCGTTCATATATCGACGTGGAAGCCGCTGTAATCGGCGATGTAGTGATAGGTGAGGATTCTTCAGTATGGCCGATGTGTTTAATTCGCGGTGACGTGAATATTATACGAATTGGCGCACGTACGAATATTCAGGATGGCACAATTATCCATGTCAGCCACAAACACGCTGCTGTGCCTGAAGGCAATCCGACGCATATCGGGGATGATGTCACGGTCGGCCATCAAGTAATTTTGCATGGCTGCACCGTGGAAAGCATGAGCTTGATCGGCATGGGTTCGATCATTCTGGATGGCGCGATTATTCGCTCGCACGTGTTGCTGGGTGCAGGCTCACTGGTGCCGGAGGGTAAGGATCTGGAAGGCGGCTATCTGTGGCTGGGTCGGCCTGCTAAAAGAATACGCGAACTCACTGCTGAAGAAATCAAGCGCTTCGATTATTCTGCCAAGCATTACATCAAATTAAAGAATGATTATTTGGAAGCCTGATTGCTCGAGGCATGCATGCTCAGAGCAAGGTTATCGGAACGCTGGACTATAAATAATGCGGCAAATTTTTAAAAAAATTTGTCTGCCAGTGTGACCATAGATTGGTTGTTCAATGACGGCAATGTCGGCGCGCAGGGTACGGGCGGTGCATTGGTTGCCACGGAATCGACCACGGTGCTGATTACGGCGTTGAATGGCACAGATCAGGTCATTACCGGGAACGGTGGCGTTGATGTGTTGAGCGGTGGCTTCGGCAACGATACCCTCACCGGTTATGTCGGATACGACATTCTCACTGGCGGACCCGGTTCCGATCGCTTCGACTACAACAGCGTTTTTGACGGAACCGATACCATCACTGATTTCACCCTCGGCGCGGGGGGTGACGTGCTGGATATGCACGATGTGCTGGGTTCGTTCACAGGCATCTCCCTCACCCATGATAACGCCTTCACCGGCGGCTTTTTGCAGTTCATCGCATCGGGAACCGACACGATGGTGCAGGTGGACAGCGATGGTGGCGGCGATTCGTACATCTCGCTGGCGGTGCTCATCAATACGCTGCCGCTGCCTATCAGTACGGATAATTATTTACTTTGAGGATATGAGGATTATGGTATAGCGCGGCAGATTTTTTAGAAGTTTGTTTACTGGTCACGTTTTTGCTTCTGATTTTATTTTATTGAGGGGGGAAAAAATGAACATCGTTAAATTTTTGTTGTAGAGAGTCGTTTTGTTATTTGTGGTTGCTTTTTGGATTAATGCTTGCTGCTCCAGCGAGGGCCACCCTACCACTGGAGGCTCAACTTTATCAGGGACGGCTGCAACAGGTAAGGCTATAGACAATACTCAGATCACCATTAAAGGCGCGCGTTCGTATCCATTTTTCTCAACTTACCTCACTCGTTACCTCACTCAAGGAGTATGTTTAACTACTGTATTCCCGCTTGCGTGTGAGTGACGGTGCATATGGACTACTTGGGATTGATTCCAGCGACAACTGATTGACTTCCCCTCCCACAACTTTACAATCCCATCAAGCAGCAATAAGGTTTAATAAGGCTGAAGTTGTATCGCAACAGCAAGGCATTTCAATTCTTGATTGGATTAACTATGCAAGCTCGAGAAGTCAAAACGATTGCGGATGTCATCGCGCTGGTAGAGGCGAGAAAACTGACTCATGTCAAGATGGCGGTGTCGGACATCGACGGTATTTTGCGCGGCAAATATATGTCGAAGGACAAATTCCTTGCATCGCTCAAATCCGGGTTGTCGTTTTGCAATGTGGTGCTCGGATGGGATTCGAACGACCAGATGTACGACAACGTCCAATACACCGGTTGGCATACTGCCTATCCCGATGCTCAGGTCAGGCTGCTGCCACATACCTGCCGCGATGTGCCGTTTGAACCTGGTGCTGATGGCGACATGCTGTTCTTTCTCGGCGAATTCACAGGCGATGCCGAGGCGATCTGTCCGCGCGCGGTATTCCGTCGCGTGCTCGAAAACGCTGAAGCGATGGGATTCGATGCCTATGCGGCGCTTGAGTACGAATTCTTCATGTTCAAGGAAACGCCGGAGTCGGTGCGCGCCAAAGGTTACCGTGATTTGCAGACATGGACACCCGGCTACTTCGGTTATTCGACGCTGCGCAATTCGGTTAATGCCGAGTTTTATCATGAACTGATTCAGTTATGCGAGCGCATGGATATGCCGATCGAGAGCCTGCATACCGAGACCGGCCCTGGCGTAGTCGAAGCGGCGCTTGCGGTGGACGAGGCGGGCGCGATGGGAGACAAGGCAATGCTGTTCAAGACCTTCGTCAAGGTGCTGGCGCAACGGCATGGCTTGATGGCGACGTTCATGGCGAAATGGTCGCACAACTATCCGGGCCAGAGCGGGCATATCCATTTGTCATTGCGCAACCGGCGCGATGATAGCTCGGCTTTCTTTGACGCCAGCCAGCCGCTAGGCATGAGCCAGACCCAGCGCCATTTCATGGCGGGGATACAGCGCCTGATGCCGGAATTCATGGCGCTGTACGCGCAGACAGTCAACAGCTATTCGCGTCTGGTGCCCGGCTACTGGGCGCCGCTGGACGCAACCTGGGGCGTTGAGAACCGTACCACCGCACTACGCCTGATCCCCGGTTCAGAAAAATCGCAACGGGTCGAAGTGCGTATCGGCTCGGCCGATGCCAACCCGTATCTGGCCTTGGCTGCGGCGCTCGCGTCCGGGCTGGAGGGCATCGCCCAAGGCTGGGAACCGGAGCCTGTGGTAGAGGGCAATGCCTATACGCAAAAATTTTCTCCGGCACTGGCGCTGCCCAATACCCTGTGGGATGCGGCGCAGCGGCTCAAGGCATCAACGGTTGCACGCAAGCTGTTTGGCGACGCGTTCGTCGAACACTATGCCGCCACCCGCGAATGGGAAGAGCGGCAGTTCCGCAGACATGTTACGGATTGGGAGTTGGCGAGATACTTCGAGATTATTTAAAGCCGCCATCTCTAAAAACAAATTAATTCCAATGACTGCTTTGCGGTGACAAATATGGCATCGTGAACTGCTGGATCGTGCCCAAAACGGATTCTGGCTAAAGGCTAGAAAATTTATAGTAAATCATGTTTATTCGGTTTGTCTTAACTATTGAAGGATAACTATATGAGAAATATATTCCTAATTTCCGTTGCGATCTTTTTATCTGCTTGTGCAATGCAACCGAATGTTGCGCAAGGTGAAAATCCCGGTAAAGATGCAATCGTGATTGCCCGGTTTAACTTGCTTCCGGAAAATAGTCTGGTTTTCCCGGAAAAGGGTTCGCTTCATGTAGAGGCATCGAACAATCCCTTGTTCCGGAACCTTCGTGCATTTGAAGTTGAAAGGGGGAATCCATTTACTGTTACAACGCTTGCACCAGGTGGATACAAATGGGGCGTCATTTCAAATCTCAACTTCCGTGGTCCTATTGAGGGTGGCAAGAACATTCCTCAGTTTGAAGTTAAATCTGGGTGTATTAATTACGTCGGTGATGTAACTATGGATTTTAGCAACCCAACTGCAAAATTCTTTTTCGAACGGCCCAATGAAGTCACGCTCAATCAATTCAAATCACGATATCCAAAAATGTTTGAGGCTAATTCCGTTTGTCAAAATGATCCATACATACTTGGCATTCTGTCTTTTAACAGCAGAAATTATGAAATAGCTAAGCAGTATTGGAAGCCTCTTTCTGATGCTGGTGATTGTGATGCTCAGTACCGCTACGGAACCTTATACTTCTTTGGGACTGGCGTCCCTCAAGACTATGAAACTGCAAATAAATGGTGGTTAACCGCAGCTAATCAAGGACAAGCTACTGCACAAATGCTCCTTGCAACCATGTACGCGCATGATTACATGGAAATTCATTCCTTTGCTTTTCAATCGCATTTTAATTGCGATAATAGATGTGGGTATCAGAAGGATATGGAAACAGCGTACCAATGGGCGCGGCTTGCAGAGCGCTACACACCGTATGAGAGTTTTCGCGAATTCACTAAAGCAAGGTCGGCACAATTCAAACAGTCTTTAACTCCTGAACAAATAACTAAAGCCGAACGTTATGTTCAAGAGTGGAAACCATCTCCGGCACTGTGCCAACAACGAAATATTCCCTGAGAGCAATGGTGAGTATATGCGTGCCCAACCAATCGATATACCTGATTTGTGGTACTAGCGCACCACTCACTGGTGATCTTGGCCGTTGAAGTTCTGCTTTCGGGAAGTTTGACCTTCCGCTTTGTATCGGGAACGACACTTGATGAATAGCCGGTTACGGGCAGTGAAAAATATCTTTCATTGAACAATTGGAACCATCTGAAAGCGGTAAAAAAACCATCATGACCCAAGAACTCATCACCATCAGTCCGATCGACGGCAGCGTCGCAGTGCAGCGACCCTACTCTTCGTCTGACGAGATTCAAGTTGCGCTCACGCGTGTGAAGCTGGCGCAGCGCTCATGGCAGAGTACGCCGCTGGCCACGCGTGCGGCGCTGGTGACGAGCGCGGTTGATGCATTGGTTGCGCAAAAGGATGAAATCGCCGAGGAACTGACGCGCCAGATGGGTCGGCCCATTCGTTACACGCCCGGAGAAGTGGATGGTTTCGAAAAGCGCGCGCGCCATATGATCGCGATCGCAGAGGAATCTTTGGCCGATGTCGTGCCGCCAGCCATCGAAGGCTACACACGCTTTATCAAACGCACACCAGTCGGTGTGGTGCTGGTGGTCGCGCCGTGGAATTACCCGTTGCTGACCGCAGTCAATGCCATTGTGCCGGCGCTGCTGGCAGGCAATACCGTATTGCTCAAACATTCGGCGCAGACACCGCTGGTGGCCGAGCGATTCGCCGCGGCATTCCGCACAGCGGGTTTGCCGGACGGCGTGTTTCAGTATTTGCACACCACCCATGACGACACCAGCCGGATGATACGCGCCCCCGAGGTGAACTTCGTTTGCTTCACGGGTTCCGTCGCGGGCGGTGTTGCGGTCGAACAGGCTGCGGTTGGACGGTTCATCGGTGTCGGGTTGGAACTTGGCGGCAACGACCCGGCCTATGTGCGAGCCGATGCCGATCTGGCGCATGCAGTCGAGACGCTGGTCGATGGCGCATTTTTTAATTCCGGACAATCATGCTGCGGGATACAACGCATCTATGTCCATCGATCCCTGTTCAAGGAATTCATCGCACGCGCGGTGGCGTTGACCAATCAGTACGTGCTCGGTGATCCGCTTGATCCAGAGACCACGCTGGGGCCAGTGGTCAGCACCCACGCAGCCGCCGAGGTTCGCGCTATCGTCAGTGAGGCGCTCGGCAAGGGTGCTACCGGATTGATCGATGCAAATGCTTTTGCAATGAATAAAGCGGGCACGCCGTATCTGGCGCCGCAGATTCTGGTTGATGTCGACCACAGCATGAAAATAATGAGTGATGAATGTTTCGGTCCGGTTTGCGGGGTGATGCCAGTGGCCGACGATGACGAGGCGATCCGCTTGATGAACGACAGTCCCTATGGCCTCACCGCTGCGGTATTCACGCGCGATGTCGAGGCGGCACTGCGCATAGGCGAGCGCATCGAAACCGGAACATGGTTCATGAACCGCTGCGATTATCTCGATCCGGCGCTGGCCTGGACCGGGGTCAAGCATAGCGGACGTGGCGTGACGCTTTCCAGTATTGGGTTTGAACATCTTACGCGGGCGAAGTCTTATCATTTAAAAATTCGCTGAAGCCGCACTAGCGGCGTTGAGAACAGGCCCAAAATGCTCATTCACACAAAAGTAAGCTCCGCTTTTTCACCTGTTTCCGCCTTGCCATCATCGGCTTGATCGAATTTTTTGAAGTATCTTGAATGCGTGCAAGTTGCGCAAGATTAATTGAATCAAACTCGCAATTGAAAGAGGTACTACATGAGCACTAAAGAAATCATCCGTGCTAACTGGAATTATCCGACCACGATCAAGGTCGGTGCGGGGCGAATTGTGGAATTACCCAGCCTGTGCCAAGCGCTGGGAATGAACAACGCGCTGCTGGTCACCGATCCCGGTTTGGCGTCGCTACCTATCGTGCAGCAAGCAGTGGCCAATTGTCAGTCTACCGGATTGGCTTGCGCGGTGTTCAGCAATATCAAGGGCAACCCCACCGAACAAAATGTGACCGATGGCGTGCATGCCTACCGTGCCGGAAAATTTGATGGCGTAATCGCGTTCGGTGGTGGCTCGGCGCTGGATGCGGCGAAAGCGGTCGCGCTGATGGTAGGGCAGGATCGGCCGCTGTGGGATTTCGAGGACACCGGCGATAACTATTTGCGCGTCAACGTGGCGGGCATGGCGCCGGTAGTGGCGGTGCCGACTACGGCGGGCACCGGGTCCGAAGTCGGGCGTGCGTCGGTGATCACCGATGTAAAAACGCACGTTAAAAGAATAATATTTCACGCACGGATGTTGCCCGCTGCGGTAATTCTCGACCCGGAGCTGAGTGCAGGCTTGCCTGCCATGCTGACCGCCGCCACCGGCATGGATGCGCTGTCGCACAACCTGGAAGCGTATTGCTCGCCTTTCTATCATCCGATGGCAAGCGGCATCGCGCTGGAAGGCATACGTCTGGTGAAAGAAAATTTGCCGGGCGCGGTGCAGGATGGCAGCAATCTGGATGCGCGCTTGAATATGCTGGTCGCATCGAGTATGGGCGCGACCGCATTCCAGCGCGGCCTCGGTGCGATGCACGCGCTCGCGCATCCGCTCGGCGCGCTGTATGACGCGCACCACGGCACGCTCAACGCGATATTGATGCCGTATGTGTTGCTTGCCAACCGCGCCGCGATAGCCGAGCGCATCACCAGTCTGGCGCGCTACCTCGACTTGCCGCAACCATCGTTCGACGCATTTCTCGATTGGGTGCTGGCGCTGCGTGAAAAGATCGGCATCCCGCATACGCTGGCTGGAATCGGCATCGACGCTGCGCAAGCCGAACTGATCGGCCGCATGGCGGTGGTGGATGGCTCGGCTGCGACCAATCCGATCCAATTCAGTGAAAGTGCTTACGCAGAGATACTGCGCAACGCTGTCACTGGCCGGCTCTAGCGATGGCACGTATCGCAATAGCCGGTTTTTTGCATGAAACAAATACCTTTGTTGATCGGCGTACCGGCATGGATGCATTCGTTACTGCAGACGCTTGGCCCGGTCTGGTGCAGGGGAATGCATTATTGCAAGCTGTTGCCGGCACCAACATTGCGATAGCTGGTTTCATCCAGGAAGCTGCGGCGCACGACCATGAGTTAGTACCGCTGTTATGGACTTCGGCGAATCCTTCCGGCCTGGTCACGCAGCACGCATACGAAAAAATATGGTCTATGCTGGCACGCGAACTGGAACAGGCCATGCCTGTCGATGCGCTGTTTCTCGATTTGCATGGCGCGATGGTGGCCGAGCATATCGATGACGGGGAAGGGGAGTTGCTGGAACGGATACGCGCCATCATCGGCCCCGATGTGCCTATCGTCGCAGCGCTGGATTTTCATTCCAACATCAGCCCGCGCATGGTGGCGCTGACTGACGCATTGACCGTTTATCGAACCTATCCGCATGTGGACATGAGCGATACCGGCAGGCGTGCGGCTCTGCTGCTGCAACGCATGCTGACGGGCGAACGCCTCTACAAGGCATATCGCCAGCTTCCTTTTCTGATCCCACTGCCCTGGCAGTGTACCTTGATCGAGCCGCTCTCCACCTTGATGCGTTTAGTCGAACAATTGGAGCGCGAGGGCATTGTCAGTGCGGCTATCGTGCCGGGTTTTCCGCTGGCAGATATTTACGATTGCGGCCCGACGGTGCTGGCTTATGGAACCGATGCGGCGGCTGCAGAAGAAGCTGCGCAGCGCCTGTATGACGCGGTGCTGGCGCAACGTACAGCCTTTAACGGCAAGCTCTACAGCGCGGCTCAGGCAGTCAGTCACGCGCTCGCCGACAGCGGTGACGGGACTATTATTCTGGCCGACACGCAGGACAATCCGGGCGGCGGCGCCGCTGGCGATACGACAGACATCCTGCATGAACTGGTACGGCAGCATGCGCAGGATGCCTGCGTAGCCTTACTGTGCGATCCTGCTGCGGCTGCTGCTGCGCACGCCGCAGGTGTGGGTGCCATGATCGAGTTGGCGCTCGGCGCGGGCAGCGGCGTCGGCGCAACCCCCTTAGTCGGGCGCTATATTGTCGAAGCGCTGGGCAACGGTCAGTTCACCGGAACTGGCCCGTTTTATCTGGGATGTAAAATGGATCTGGGTTTGATGGCGCGCCTGCATCTGGACGGCATCCAGATACTAATCGCCAGCCGCAAGCAACAAGCAGCAGATCAAGCGATGTTCCGTCATCTAGATATTGAAGCTGCGCGGCAGCGCATCCTAGTGCTGAAAAGCTCGGTGCATTTTCGTGCCGACTTTGCCAATCTGGCGCGAGAAATTTTAATTGTCGCGGCTTCCGGTGAAAACGTTGCCGACCTAGCCCAACTGCACTACCAAAAATTGCGGCCTGGAGTTAGCGCGGAAATGAAATAAAAATGATCACTTTAGTTCGTACAAAACTGCAAACGTGCCAGCCTAGCATACAGCCCGCTCTGCTTACGCAAGTCTTCCGGCGTGCCAATCTCGACAATACGCCCGTGTTCCAGCACCACGATACGATCCACTTTCTGCACCGTCGCCAGGCGATGCGCGATGATGAGTGTGGTGCGACCTTGCATGGCGGCATTCAAGCCATGCTGTACTAAAAGTTCCGATTCCGCATCCAACGCGCTGGTGGCTTCATCCAGCAGTAACACGGGGGCGTTTTTCAAAATTGCGCGCGCAATGGCAATGCGTTGACGTTGCCCGCCCGATAAGCGCGTGCCGCGTTCGCCGAGAAAAGTTTGGTAGCCCTGCGGCAGACGATTGATAAATTCATCCACTTGCGCGGCGCGGGCAGCAGCATACACCTCATCATCACTGGCTGTTGGGCGGCCATAACGACCAGTCGCGCCGTAGCCGCTCGGCGAGTTGCTTGGGCAGTGACAGCGACGACAAGTGCTTTCTCTGTGTGCCAGCGCACAGAGAGAGTCTTGAGGAAGGGAGAGAATCAACCTCGCGGAGTACCCTCAGGATCGGATGTTTCGCAACAGGGTCGTCCAAGAAACACAGTCCAAATATTCTGCCTGTTGCTATTGGTCGCAATTCTCAATCAACCATAAAGGAAATTCAACATGAACTGGGATCGCATCGAAGGCAATTGGAAACAATTCAAGGGTAACGTCAAGCAACAGTGGGGCAAGCTTACTGATGATCATCTTGACGTGATTGCAGGCAAGCGCGATAAACTGGCCGGTAAGATCCAGGAAACGTACGGTATCTCCAAGGACGAAGTGGAGAAACAGCTTGCCGCATGGCAAAAGCGCCAGAAAGAAATGGAACACTCCAAGTGACATAGCGTGGGGGCGAGTGCCCCCACGCTATGCATCGCTGCCTAATTCACCACATCTAAGGAACAACAACGAACAAACCATTACCGCAATTCTGGCAAGGGTAGAACCCCTTGCAATGTCATATTGAGGTAAGGTCATTAGCGCTGAATAATCGTCAAGCTAGCTCGCGGGACACGCCTGCGACGTTGTCGCAACCCAAGCACTAAGCAAATGTAACTCTAAAGATTGGAGAGATGTCATGCCATTAATAAAAGGAAAAAGCCAAGCAGTCGTCAGCAGTAATATCAAGACACTGGTGCATGAGTGGAAAAAGGAAGGATCGATAGGTAGCAGCCATCCCGCGACGAAACAAAAAGCAGTCGAGCAGGCCGTTGCAATCTCGCTGAAAAAAGCCGCGAAAAGCCGCAACACGCAGCCTAGCGAACGCAAAAAGTGACTTTCGGATACTTAATTTATTATCGTTCGCAGCACTCGCTACTGATCAGATTCTGGAGTGCTATCTTGTAGAGCGCGCTGGGGCGATCCCGTCTGACATGAAAGGAACAAGCATAATGTGTTTTTCAGCAACAGCAAGTTTTATAGCCGGAGTTTCATTGTCAGTATTCGGTGTGGCAACAGTGAAAAAGGCGAAACGAAAGGCGGAGATTCCGTTTGCGATGATCCCGCTTTTTTTCGGGGTTCAGCAAATCATCGAGGGGATGCTATGGCTGTCATTTCGGTTTGAAGCCCCGCTGCTCAATGTGATCATGACGTACGTGTTTGTATTATTCTCGCATGTACTGTGGCCAATATTTGTGCCATTCTCAATCGGCTTAATGGAAACGGTGGCATGGCGCAAAAAGGTGATGTCAGCATTCCAGATTACGGGCATCGCGATCGGCCTGTACCTGCTGTACTTTATCGTCAGGTTTCCTGTCACTTCCGAAGTTCATGAACACATAGTGTATGTTTTACCCTATGTTAAGGAGCATCCGGTGCTGGAGTTCTATGTTGCGGCTACCTCTGTTGCTCCCTTGTTTTCGAGTCACAAGATAATCAAAATATTTGGTGTGCTGGCCTTGCTGCTTTTTATGGTGGCTGCCTGGTTTTACACCGTCGCCTTTTTTTCCGTGTGGTGCTTTTTTGCCGCGATACTGAGCGTTGTCATTTACCTGCACTTTAAATTTGGAAATGAGCGCACGCCAGAATTGGCGCATCACCGCGCGTGATTTATCCCAACGCAGAGTCCGGATATTTTGACTTTGGAGAGAAATGGTGCGGCTTCGCCGCATTTTTTGCGATGTTTACTTCGGTGCCGCAAACTGCCGTCCACAATAAACTTGATGGGAGGTATCGCCGATGCAAAATATGAATCAACAAGCCACCCTGCATTCCCGCGAAATCGGCTGGCGGCATGTCCTGTTGTTGTCTATCGTAATCGGCTCACTGGCACTCATGCTATCAATGCAGCCCTTGGGACAGAACCGGGACTACCATAATTTTGCCGACCGGCGCGCATTTTTCGGCATTCCGAATTTCTTCGATGTCATGTCGAACATTCCTTTTCTGCTGATCGGGATGGCGGGCATGAGCTTCTGTTTTGGAAATCATTTGGTGAGTTTTCGATCTGCATGGCTTACGTTTTTCGCAGGCGTGGCGATTGTCAGTGTTGGTTCTGGGTATTATCACTGGAACCCCACCAACGAGACGCTGGTCTGGGACAGGCTGCCTATGACAATTGGGTTCATGGGATTATTCGTAGCGGTCTTGGCCGAGTATGTGAATGTGCGGCTTGGTAAATTTCTTTTGGTACCTGCGTTACTGATGGGTTTTTTCAGCGTGCTTTATTGGCACTGGTTCGATGACTTGCGGTTCTATGCGTGGATTCAGTTTGTCCCGCTACTGACAGTTCCGGTTGTAATGGTACTGTTCCGACCGAGGTACTCCCACCAATGGCTGCTCCTAGTGGCTCTTGCGTGCTATATGCTAGCCAAACTCTCGGAAGCTTATGACCGGGAGGTGTTCATGTTCACTCAGAGTCTTTTCAGCGGCCATTCATTTAAACATCTTCTGTCGGCATTGGGTTGTTTCTCGGTGCTGGTGATGCTCAAAACGAGGAGACTGGTCGACGATGATTCCACTCCATAATTCCATTTCCCGATCAATAGTGCAATATCGTAGGGGCGTGATTTATCGCGCCCCTACCGAGTTGTTTGACCTTTGAAATAAAATTGGAATAACAACATGCTCGAGAAAGATCGGGCAACCCGATGCACGAATTACCATGCATCTCGGCACGGCTATTGAATGTTTGCTTCAGAGTAGATCGATTGGCTGGTTTGGGTCGGGCACTGCCCGTCACCAGTGTCTACTGCTGGGTGACTTGAATAAATTGACCTGAACGTAAAGTCCCACTGCCCGCTTTCAAAATGGCTATAAACATAGCTCGACGGGCAAGTCCGTGTCAGGAAGAGACCGTGAGCGTTTCGCACTATGTGCGCTGGCGCACTGTTTAACCGCGCTTGAAAGCTTACGGTGATGTGCCATGATGTAATTCTGCGTCATGCACGTTGGATTTCAATTAATCAGCATTTTCTAAGAAGGGAACATACATCATGTCAAATACCAATGAAGCTAGCGGTCTCCATAAACGGGCTGCAAGCGAGCATGAAGAAGCAGCCAAACACCATCGCAAAGCAGCGGAATGTCACGATCAGAACAAGCTGAGTGATGCTAAGGTCAGTTCCAAGAGCGCAATGGATTGTTGCAATAAGGCACTAAAGCATTCGGCAACTGCATGCGAGTGTTCGGCCAAGTAATGACTGCGTGAAAACGGCTGCAAGTTTTGGGACGATTCAGATTTTGATTAGTAACTTTAAAGCTGATATCAACTGGAACTAGCGGCTGTCAAACAGCGTGCAAAACTTGTCCATCGTTCTCACGTTTTCTTTCTCGACTCCCAAGTTTGCAGCAGGAACGTCGCCATCGCATCGTGCCAGAAAGATTTACAGCGAGTTCCGCATGACGCGGCAAGGGCAGAGTTCCTGAGATGCCTTTACCATGCGCATCGCTATGCCTATTCCTCAAAGAACCCAAACCCTCAACGACAGTCTCGCAGCCGCCGAGCATCTGCTTGAACAATTGCTCTGTCAGCGCAAAGCAGTAATGTCCGCTTTCTCCCTATTGTGTTGAAAAACTCTTTTTTCGCATCCCTCTGAAATTTTGCGAATTGCAGGTGCATCAGTAAATCCAACTTGTCCGTCCATAGGCGTGAAGTTTAACGGCTCATAGTTGAGTTTAAGGATGGTTTGGGTATCCTCCCGTATCGAAAATTATTAAAGCCCTCTATGAGGCTATAATTTTTTCAACATGGCCTAAAAAAGAGTTTTTCAACAGAATCTCCCAAATAGAAACGTCCGCTAGTGATACACCACTCGGCTGTTCAACTAGCGGAGGATATAACGAGAATGGACACGTTTATGAGTCAGCAAGAAGTGCAGCGCGCACAGGTATGGGAGTTACTCCACGCCCAGCAAATCACCCGACCCCAAGCCGTCCAGTGGCTGGGCATCAGCACTCGCCAAGTGTAGCGTATCGCCAAGCGATATATCAGCCAAGGTTTAGTGGGCTTAATCAGCCAGCAACGCTGTATTAGAGGTTCCCTTAAAATCCCTCGGCTTGAAAAGGCTGCACCGGTTCGGTTCCGGTTCCGGCACCATCAGTAGACTTCCCCCGCTTACACAAACATATTTGCATTCACCCGCTACGTCTATCGGTGTAATATATTGCAGCACCGTTGATAAGTTTAAGCATCGTCGGCAACCCTCACCAAATAGAAGGAGTCGATCATTCCTCGCACTATTTCAGTAAAAATCATACTCGCCCTCGCTGTCTTGCTGCTGATAGGCATTGCGGTGTGGACTCTAACTCGTCCCAAGCCGATAGAGGTGAGCCTTGCCGCCGTCGATCGTGGTTTAGTTGAATCAACCGTAGTCAACACACGTGCAGGCACGGTGGAAGCCTGTCGCCGTGCAAAGTTAGCATTGCCTATGGGTGGGCAGATTTCACATATATGGGTTAAGGAAGGGGATCGCGTCAAGGCTGGACAAAAGCTATTGGCATTATGGAATCGCGATTTTTTCGCGCAGGCTGAGCTTGCGCGCAACCAGTCCACTACGGTCAAAGAACACCAACATCAAGCCTGCATACTCGCAGAGAATGCGCACAGCGAAGCCAGGAGAGCAGAAAAACTTGCCGCCACAGGTTTCATCAGTCCGCAACGCGTTGATGAATTACGCGCCAAAGCCAACGCCCAACAAGCCGCATGTAATGCATCCATCGCAGATGTAAAGCGCTCGCAAAGCCAGATAAGCGTGGCGCAAGCGGGGATGGATCGCACAATTTTAATTGCGCCCTTTGCCGGAGTGATCGCGCGCGTCACTGGCGAAGTGGGCGAATTCACCACACCCTCTCCACCTGGCATTCCCACACCACCAGCAGTTGATCTGATCGATGACAGTTGCCTGTACGTGACCGCGCCGATGGATGAAATCGACGCGCCTAAAATTAAACCCGGCATGCTGGCGCGCATCGCGCTCGATGCCCTGCCCGGAAAATCGTTTGCTGGCAGAGTTAAGCGCGTCGCACCTTATGTAACAGAAATCGAGAAGCAGGCTCGCACAGTAGATGTCGAAGTGGTGTTCAGCACGCTAACCGACGTTCCAAAAAATCTGCTGGCAGGTTACAGCGCCGATGTGGAGATTATTCTGGAGTCCCGTGACTCGGCTTTGCGCTTGCCTACGCAAGCGATACAGGAAGGCAGCAAAGTATTGACGCTGGCAGCTGATGGCGACAAGTTGCTCGAAAAAACTTTCACACCCGGCCTGTCCAACTGGGCTTACACCGAAATCCGCGAAGGGCTGAAGCAGGGCGAGCAGATGGTCAAGAGCTTTGAAAATGAGGCCATTAAGGCAGGTGTTGTCGCCCAAGCCAAGGTCAAATAGGAAATCGCACACATGATCGCCCTCACTGCAATCTCTCGCATCTTCACCATGGGAGATCAGGAAGTGCGAGCGCTCAACAACATCAATCTCACCATTGCGCCCGGCGCATATGTGTCAGTGATGGGGCCATCGGGTTCGGGCAAATCGACACTGCTGAATTTAATCGGCCTGCTCGATCAACCCACCAGCGGCACTTACCTGCTGGAAAATATTGATGTCACCTTGCTCTCAGAGACCGATCAGGCACGGGTGAGACGCGAGCGCATTGGTTTTATTTTTCAATCTTTTCACCTGATTCCCCGCCTCACTGCTGCTGAAAATATCGAGTTGCCGCTCATCCTCGACGGCATCCCCAGTGCCGAGCGTAAAAAAAGAGTGCGGGCGATATTGCAACAAACCAACTTGCTCGAACGCGCCGATCATCGGCCATCCGAACTTTCAGGCGGACAGCGGCAACGCGTCGCCATTGCCCGCGCCACCATCCTCAACCCAGCAGTGCTGCTGGCGGATGAACCCACAGGCAACCTCGATCATAAAACTGGCGCGGAAGTGATCGCCCTGCTGGAAAATCTGCATCGTCAGGGCACCACCATTATCACCGTCACGCATGACCGCGAAATTGGCGCACGCGCGCACCGAAAAATTCAAATGCGCGACGGGGAGGTGGTGAGCGATGACTAGACAGGACGCATTCATCCTCTCCTTCCGCACCGTGGTCAGTTATCGCCTGCGTGCAATTTTAATATTGCTGGCAATGGCGCTGGGCGTGGCAGCCGTGGTGGTGTTAACCGCACTGGGCGATGGCGCGCGCCGTTTTGTAATGAATCAATTTACCGCACTGGGCACCAATCTCATCATCATCATACCGGGACGTTCAGAAACGGCTGGTGGATTTATAGGCGCACTGGTTGGCGAAACGCCACGCGATCTCACGCTTGAAGATGCCGCCAGTTTAACTGCCCTGCCCGGCGTGCGCCGCTTTGCGCCACTCAATGTCGGTCTTTCCGAAATCAGCGCGGGCGGCCTGTTGCGCGAAGTAACGCTGGCTGGCAGCACTGCCAGTTTGCTCGCCATACGTAGAATGCGTTTAGCGCAAGGCTCATTCACCGCTGACAACGGCCCCAATCCCGCCGAGGCTGTGCTAGGCGCAAAAATTGCACATGAATTATTTCCAACCGGCAATGCGCTCGGCCAGCGCATTCGACTGGGCGATCGTCGTTTTCGTGTAGCAGGCATTTTTGCAATGCAAGGTGAAAGCATGGGCATCAACACCGACGAACTTGTGCTCATTCCTTTCGATCATGCACAGGCTTTGTTCAACACGCAATCGCTGTTTCGCATCATGGTCGAGGCTGAAAGTCGCAGTGCCATTGAGTCAACCAAAAAGGTCATCCGCGTTGCACTCAAGCTGCGACATGACGGGGAAGAAGATGTCACCATCATCGGACAAGATGCCATATTGGCAACATTTGATAAAATTCTGCGCGCACTCACCTTGGCCGTATCCGGCATTGCCGCGATCAGCCTGGCGGTAGCGGGCATACTGGTAATGAACGTGATGCTGGTAGCAGTCAGCCAGCGCACCACCGAAATCGGCTTGCTCAAAGCCATCGGCGCAACGCATACCGACATACGCAATTTATTTTTGCTGGAAACCCTGTGGCTGGCCGTAGCCGGTGCCGTCGTCGGCATAATTCTAGGCTATCTGGGCAGCCTCGGATTACGCCTCGCCTATCCGCAACTCCCTGCCTATCCGCCCATTTGGGCGAGCCTTGCAGCAATCGCCACCGCGCTGGTTACCGGCATCGCCGCCAGCATCCTGCCTGCCAGCAAAGCGGCGCGCCTCAATCCGGTATTGGCGTTGTCGCGCCGGTAAAGCGCATATGAAATTAGCCGACAGCTTTCGATTTTCATGGCGCGCCCTCACCGCACATAAAACGCGCACAGCACTCTCGGCAGGCGGCATCGCGGTTGGCATTGCCGCTGTCATTTTATTAACGGCAATCGGCGAAGGCATCCACCAATTTGTTCTGACCGAGTTCTCGCAATTCGGCACCAACATCATCAACATCAGTCCCGGTAAAGCACGAACGCGTGGTGGCTCACTCGGCGCAATCGGCACCACTCGTCCACTCACGCTGGATGATGTGGAGGCACTCCGAGCCGTGCCGAATGCGCTCTACATCAACGGAGGGGTTACTGGCAATTCCGAAATACGGGTCGGCAATAAAAGCCGCCGCGTCATAGTGCTGGGTGAAGGTTCAGATTTTGCGCGCGCTTTCAGTATGCGTCTGGCAACTGGCAGCTTCCTGCCCGCAGACAGCGCAGAAACTGCGCGTGCGTTTGCCGTACTTGGCTCAAAAGCACGGCAGGAATTATTTGGCGCAGAAAATTCATTGGGCGCAGTCATTCAAATCGGCCACAATCGCTTTCGCGTCATCGGCGTGATGGCTTCAAAAGGGCAAACGCTCGGACTTGATCTGGATGACACCGTATACATCCCCACCGCACGCGCGCTGGAATTATTCAACCGCGCAGGCGTGATGGAAGCGCATGTGGTCTACCGCCCCGGCACACCCGTGGAAACCGTCGTGGAAAATATCAAACGCATACTGTTGGCGCGACACGGCCGCGAAGATTTTTCCATCACCCCGCAACAGCAAATGCTCTCCACCTTATCCACTGTGCTGGACGTTCTCACCTTTGCAGTCGCCGCGCTCGGCGGCATTTCGCTGCTGGTCGGCACGGTCGGCATCATCACCCTGATGCACATTTCAGTGAACGAACGTGTGGCAGAAATTGGATTATTAAAAGCGCTGGGCACCACGCGCGCGGGCATACGCACTTTATTCCTGATCGAGTCTGCCGGATTATCCCTATTGGGTGGCACAGTGGGATTGTCAGTCGGCGGACTGGTTGCCTGGCTGCTGCAGGCCCTGTTCCCCGCACTGCCCGTGCAAGTGCCGTGGAATTACGTGAGTGGCGCGCTGCTCATTTCCATGTTGATTGGGTTGGGTGCGGGCGTAGTACCCGCGTGGATGGCGGCGAGATTGGATCCGGTGAATGCGTTAAGAACGGAGTGATTGCCACAAGTCTGGAGCATTCCGTGTCCAGAGAAGCCCCTCCGCATTCATTTCATCTACGATACGCTGACTAAGCTTGATCATCTGCCGCCCTTTCTTCACGGCTCAATCATTACACTTGGCAGTCCCCTTGCCCTTCGGCGACTTATCATCAACGGCAGGGGTAAAGAAATCCTTTACTACTGATCCATGTCAGCTCAAGCCAAGCCGTTACACCTTGCCTTTATCTGCTTTCTTCAGGCGAGTGGCAACCTTTTGTTTAGCGGGCGGCGTGGCTGCATCGGCATCTTCCAGCGCCGCCGCGACGGGCGGCATCAGATAGTTCTCTTTGCTCACCACCGGCTTGCCGCTCTTGGCTTCCAGCGCCTTGCGCGCATCGCCTGCAATGGTGCCGCCTTCCTTCGCTGCCGTGCTGTTGTCGTCAAAGCCTTTGGCATCTTTGCGTCGAGCAATTTCTGTAGTGCCCGCCTCGCCCAGCATGGTGAAGATCAGCTCCAGATCGGTCATGTGGTCGCGCAGATTGTTGCCGGTTTTCACCTTATCCAGACCCTTGAGGCGGCTATGCGCACCGGGCGTTACGCCGAAGGTGGCGCGGGCGATTTCGGCGGTGAGGATGGAATATTCCTTGCCTTCCTGCACACCGCGTTCCTTCCACTCGTCGGTCAACTCACCGCGCACGGCAATCGAACGCAGCCGCTTTTCGATCCATGCCTGCGGATACCCCTTGGCCTGATACAACTCGCGGGCGCGCACACTCGCCAGTTCCGGGTTTTCGATTTCCTTCACCCGCTCGTAACCCACTTGCGCTAGCCAGCGTTTGAAGGGTTCCGCCTTGGGGGAAGGAATGGACTGGATGATGCGGAACAATCCCTCGGTGTTGGCGCAATTTACCCGCTGCACACCGCCTTCTGTTTCAACCCGAAGGGGGGTGGCAATTTGCCCCCACCCTTTGGCTAACTCATTGTCACGTCGCCGTAAATCCTTGACATATCCCTCTGGCTGAACCGAATCGGTCAGGACGGCCACCACATCCACGATGGCGAACCACCATTCCTCGTTGTGCCAGGTGCGGCGGATGGCCTTTTCCTGAAAGACAACAAGGTGATTTTCCGGTTTGTCGGGCATGGTGTTTTTATTGCTCATAGTGTTTTCTCCATAATCCTGTTTATTCATGCCCATTTTAATGATGCAGCAATGGGCGGACTATCTGGACAATCTCAAGGCCGGTGCGGATGTGATCCCGCTGCACGGACAAGTGGCTTGATTGGAAACTTCGCCCCTAGGCTGGCGCAGCTCATTTGCTAGACTCAACGACAGACTTCGGGAAACACTAACCTCCGCAAGCACCTAACCAGAAATTCACCCTTCGTTATTCACTACCAGAAATCTGTCATTGAAAATGCTATTCACTCAAAATAAGCTACACTTCAAGGAAGGATTAGCATACTCCTTGCGTTAAAGGATAGTCCATCAAGTCTTTCCATTCGAGGTTAGGATTGATTGAAATCCTGTTATTTGCGCTCACAACTAATTTAGATATTTCATACCCATCACCCGACAGTATCTTCTGCACTAAGTTTGACTCCACACTTAAATCATTTGAAAGTTGGCGTAGCAGGTGATCAGTCAGTTGCAAATGTTCACCAGAAAGTAAGCGAAGGAATACGTGGTAAAGCACTTTGTCTATTTCAGCAAGGCCCTCCTGCCTAGCACTTACAATCTGCTCCATGCGCACCTTGTTTTTTTGTTCAAATTTCTCCTTGCGCGCCCTATCTTTTTTGTCTGCTTTCTCCTTCTCTATACGAAGGAAATCAGACAACGTGTGTCTTTCCATAAGCGGAACATCATCACTTCCATAGCTGTCGCTATCGTCCAGAATTGCAGCCAGCGAGAATGATCCATCAGGGAAACATTCATTATTCACATTTCGTTGAATTGGCACTTCAATGGGCTGCACAGGTCGGTTCTTTTTGGCGACCCAATCGTGCATCGCAGTGGCGAATAGTTTGTATCTCCCTTCCCATATAAAATCCTCAGAAAGGGCGTAGAGCGGCAAGTGACCAGCGACATCCTCAATGTTGAGGAATCCGCAGTCAGTAAGTTCGGAAACGAGCGTCACTTGATCGCGGCCTGCAATGCCTGTCTGCCCTTCGACGATTTCTTCATCTGGAAGGTCGCGCACCTGATTGAAATCAAAATGATGGATAAGGTGCGAAAGGAAAGCATCGAAGGATGCCAATGCTTGAGGAAGTATTTCCTTGGTCGATTGCATAAAGCGGCCATCGATCAGGACAAGTCTGTTTCGAGTATTTTCTGTGAATACGGATCGCACATGGTTAGCACAGTGCCGTAGCAAGGCGAAATATATTTCGCGCATATTAGCCGTTGGGAATGCTTGGCGAAAATGGGCGACAACCTGACCAAAAGAAAAGTCTTCAAAAGCTAAGGCATTAATGGCTGATTCAAGTGCTTCTTCAAGTGACTCGTAATGTCGCTGTTCCTGAATGATCAGCGTTTGTGCTACTGCGTCAAGATTGAGAGGCGCACTTACCGGCTCTTGAGTTTCCGGTATTATTAACTTTACAAGATGAGACCGGATTTTATTACTGGATGCCGAGAGTGAAAATTTCTCACGTCGTATCGGCGCACGCGCTGCTTCTTCGTCTAGCCACTGGATAAACGTACTTGTCTCTTCGGCAATCGGCGGCTGTATCTGCTGCCACAGCGTATCAAACCATCCACCCAGTTCAGCAACCATCACCGAGTCATCGATCAGAATGCCCATCTCAGTGCGGCCAGTGATGCCGGTGTTAGTCAGGTTGGCTGAACCAAACATCGCCAATTCCTGCCCAATTACAGCCTTAGCATGAATTGCAGGGCAATGATGGATGCTATCCAGATTTTCACGAATGAATAGCCACGCTTTTGGCCTAGCGCGCATGGAAAGTGACGATAGCCACGCTTCAATATCTGAGATCAGCCGCCACCCATCGGACACTTGAATAATTCTTTGAAGGTAATCGACACCAATGTATGGGCTGACAATGCCCACTGCGCCGGTTCTGGCAACTTCTAATACCGCTTCGTCAAACGGTGAAGATTGCCCAGATATTCCAGATAGATCATGATAAACAAGTCGCCCCATATCGGGATGCTAACAGATGCCCCAAGCGCTTAACAGCCATTCATGATGGGACTGATACCAGTTTGGTAATGAGTCGCGCGCATACGTAGTGGGCAGCAACAGGCACATACTATTACTATCTCTCTGGTGAAATTTATTCTGCCGAAGTAAATGTCCGGCATAGCCATAATGCATGATTCTACCTAACCCGAGGAGCGAACAGATGGCACGGCACTACTCCCCCAGATCGTTTTCTCGTCACGCGCCGAATGCCATGTTGAAGCAGTATTTTGACAAGCAGGGTGTACTTACTGAACACGATTTTAGTGCTGTATCCAAAACAAAATCGAGCCAATCTACCAAGCGTGATTATCCTTGCCCGATGCCCAGCGCGGAGAAATAGAGCGAAATTTTAAAGAGATTGACGCGCTGAAGTGATTTATTCATGACTTGAGTTTGAACGGTTGCCGTTCGTTCAGCTCGCTCAAATAGCTATCGACCCCCTTCGTTTCCTGCTCTAAATATCGCGCTACGGCAGAGGCAAATTCCGGCCTTGCCAGCCAGTGTGCGGAAAAAGTTGGCACGGGCAGGAAGCCACGCGCGAGTTTGTGTTCGCCTTGCGCACCGCCTTCAAACACAGTGATTTTTTGTTCGATGCAGAATTCTATGGTCTGGTAATAACAGGCTTCAAAATGCAGGCCGGATATAAATTCTGTTGATCCCCAGTAGCGGCCATACAGGGTGTCGCCACCATAAAAATTCAGCGCAGCAGCAATGGGTGCGCCGTCTTTTTCGGCGATGATGAGCAGCGTTTGCTCGCTCATGCTGTGACCGATACGCGCAAAAAAATCTCGATTGAGATACGGTGACGAGTGATGTTGATGGTAGGTGTTGGTATAGCACCGGTGAAAAAAATCCCAATCCTTTTCTGTGATCGCAGTACCTGTCAGGCGACGGAAAGTAACGCCCGCATCGCGCACTTTGTGCCGCTCTTGTTTGATACGTTTGCGCTTGTCGCGACTCATGCCATTCAGAAAGTCACTGAACGAAACATAGCCGGGATTTTGCCAATGAAACTGTACGCCGCTGCGTATCATTAAACCTTGCGCCTGCAAATGTGCTGCCTCCGCTACATTGGGAAACAGGCAATGAAATGATGACACACCGGATTCTCTAGCCAGTTGCAACGCTGCATCCAGCAACGCACAACTGCTGGTATCATTTAATGACAGCACTTTATTTGCGCTCACGGGTGAGAATGGAATCGCCGATAACAGCTTGGGATAGTACTGCAAACCGTTGCGCTGATAAGCTTCTGCCCATGCCCAATCAAAAACATATTCGCCGTAGGAATGGCTCTTGAGATACAGCGGCATTGCGGCGGTTAAATTTCCCTGCTCGCGCAATAATAAATAATTGGGTGTCCAACCTGTTGCGGCACACGCCGAGCCGCTTTCGTGCAGCGCATTGAGAAAGGCGTGGCTCAATAGCAGATGCTGTCCTGCCAGCTTGTTCCAGTCGCCAGCCTGAATGTGCGAAATGGAATCAACAATTTCGATTTGTGGTGTGGCTGGCAAAGTGTTGGATGGCTGTAAAAGAAGATCCGAATCAATTGATTCTTGATTGATGACCCCTTGTATTTTGGGCTCCATAGATTGGAATAGGTCAGCGCTTTCCTATATTAATTAACTGCGAAATCTCTTCTGGAATTTCCTGCGTTGATGTCCCCAACGCATAAGCGCGCAATACCTCACCCAGAATAATTAATGCAGGAGAGCCTGCATTTTGTGCAGCCTCATGCAAGTTCGAGAGCGTAGTCACAATTTTCTGCATGTTAGGTAAAGAAGCGTTGCTCACATACGCGACTGGCGTGCTGCCCGGCAAACCATGCTGCATCAGGCTGGCGGCAATCCCGGCGGCCTGCCCCGAAGCCATATACAACACTGCCGTGTCGGCTGCCGACACGCTCTTAATCCAATCGCTGGCCGATTCACCCTCGCCCACCCGCGGGGTGACAAACACCACGCTACGGCTCACGCCACGCTGGGTCAGTGAAATGCCCAGATCAGCCGATGCCGCCAGCGCAGACGTAATGCCCGGCACAATTTCATACGCAATGCCCGCACCACGCAGGGCTGCAATTTCTTCCTGCGCGCGGCCAAACAAGGTCGCATCGCCACCCTTCAAACGCACCACCACGCCGTGTCTTTGAGCAGCCTCGACTAATGCGCGATTGATGAAGCGCTGATCTGTAGAAAGCTGGCGGCAACGTTTGCCGACTGCGACATGCTGCGCTTGCGGTGCAAGCGCCAATAAATCAGGCTGCACCAGTGCGTCATAAAATATGATGTCGGCCTGCGCCAGTATCCGTGCACCGCGCAGCGTAATTAAATCTGCCGCGCCGGGTCCCGCACCTATTAAATAAACTTTTCCTGTCATGGAATTATTTCTATTAAATAATCATTCCAGCGGCAACGGTGTTATTTGTCGCTTCGTCAATCACAATAAAACTCCCCGTTGAGCGATTACGGGCATAACTATCAAACACCAAAGGTTGCTGCACTTTCATGGCGACATGCGCGATGTCATTCATGTTCAAGGTGGTCGTACTATGGCGCGCCAAAGTATTCACATCCATACGACTTTCAATGCGTGAGAAAAGACACTTCACGACGCGCGTGGTGTGTTTGAGGATGTATTTTCGGTTGGTGTCCAGTGGCGACTCTGACAGCCAGCACAGCATCGCTTCAAACTCCTTCGCTACGTTGGGCATACTTTCCGCTTTGACCAGCATGTCGCCGCGCGAAATATCAATTTCATCAACCAGCGTAATCGCGATAGATTGCGGCGCATAGGCTTGCTGCAAATTACCGTCATACGTTGCAATCTCTTTCACACGGCTGGTGCGGCCAGATGGCAGCACGGTGACTGCATCGCCCGCCCGGATTTCACCCGATTCAATGCGCCCCATGTAACCGCGAAAATCATGATGCTCCTGCGTCTGCGGGCGGCACACCCATTGCACGGGATAACGAAAATCAGTTGTGTTGACATCATAATCAATCACAATATTTTCCAAATGTTCCAATAACGGACTACCCTGATACCAATTTAAATTATCACCCCGATCTACCACCATGTCGCCGACCAGCGCGGACAAAGGAATGCAGGTCACATCATGCAAACCAAGCTGTGCTGCAAAAGCGCGATACTCCGCACAGATTGCATCAAACGTGGCTTGGGAATATCCGACCATATCCATTTTATTCACCGCCAATACAATGTGCGGTACGCGAACCAGGCTGGCAATAAACGTATGCCGGCGTGTTTGCGTTAACACACCGCGACGCGCATCGATCAGGATTACCGCAAGATTGGCAGTGCTGGCAGCGGTCACCATATTGCGCGTATATTGCTCATGGCCTGGCGTATCGCCGATAATAAATTTGCGCTTGGGCGTGGCAAAATAACGATACGCCACATCAATGGTGATGCCCTGTTCACGCTCTGCCTGCAAACCATCCGTCAGCAGCGATAAATCCACCGCCTCCATGCCGCGACGCGTGCTGGTTTTGGCAATGGCGGAAAGCTGATCTTCAAAAATAGATTTTGAATCGTGCAACAAACGCCCGATCAGCGTGCTCTTGCCGTCATCGACGCTGCCAGCAGTAATGAATCTTAATAATTGTATTGCGTTGCTCATAAATTAAACCTTTTACTTATTTATAGAACCCTTCAAGGGTGTCTCTAAAAATTAGGAGTTCTCTCAAATGCAAGGCGTAAAAAAAAATTTCGCTGCGCCGCATATGCTTTATATGACAGCAAGAAATTTTTTCGCAACGCAGTAGTTGAGATGAAATCCTGATTTTGAGAGATACCCTTCAGAAGTAACCTTCTTTTTTACGCAGCTCCATCGACGCTTCCGAAGTCTGGTCATCCATGCGCGTTGCGCCGCGCTCGGTAATGCGCGTAGTAGCAGTCTCGGCGATAATTTCTTCAACCGTGTGTGCCGTGGACTCGACAGGCGCAGTACAGGTCATATCGCCCACCGTGCGGAAACGCACACTGAGTGTCTCCACCTTTTCAGCAGGCTTCGGCTGCACCAGATGTGACACCGGGATGACCGAATTGCCACGACGGATCACTGCGCGTTTATGTGCGTAATAAATTTCCGGGATATGCAATTTTTCACGGCCTATGTATTCCCAGATGTCCATCTCGGTCCAATTGCTGATCGGAAACACGCGAATGTTTTCGCCGTTGTGCACACGGGTGTTGTAGGTATCCCATAATTCTGGTCGTTGATTCTTTGGATCCCACTGACCAAATTCATCACGAAATGAAAATATGCGTTCCTTGGCGCGCGCCTTTTCTTCATCACGTCGCGCTCCACCCATACAAGCGTCAAATCCAAATTCGGCGATGGTCTCCAGCAGCGTCACCGATTGAAACGGATTGCGCGGCAAGTCGGGATCTTTAATCACGATGCTGCCGCGCTTAATCGAATCTTCCAATGAACGCACGATCAAACGCTCGCCCAAATCTTTTGCCAACTTATCGCGACACGCAATCACTTCCGGAAAATTATGCTCGGTGTCGATGTGTACCAAAGGAAACGAAAATTTCGCCGGACGAAATGCTTTCTCGGCCAGACGCAACATCACGATGGAATCTTTGCCGCCGGAAAATAGCAGCGCGGGATTTTTACATTCCGCCGCGACCTCGCGCATAATGTGGATGGATTCACTTTCCAGCGCATCCAAATGTGTGAATACATGACTACCCATTGTGTTCTTTCTGTGTTTTATTAAACAATTCTAAACGCTCTTTAACGGAATTATTTTACCGACATGCAGCCCGCATTCCTTATTCTGCGCGTCTTCCCACCACCAGCGTCCGGCACGACTATCTTCGCCCACCGATACAGCTCGCGTGCAGGGCGCGCACCCTATGCTGGGATAGAACTGGTCATGCAGTTTGTTATACTGCACATCATGCTGCTTGATGTACGCCCACACCTCGGCATTACTCCAGTCCAATAACGGGTTGAATTTAAATAAACCGTGATCCGCATCAAAAGACGCAGCCTGCAAACCTTCCCGGGTCACTGCCTGCTCGCGCCGCATACCCGTAATCCACGCTCCCTTGCCAGCCAAAGCGCGGCGCAACGGCTCAACCTTACGCATATGGCAGCAGGCTTTACGCAAATCCACGCTGTCATAAAATCCATTCACGCCATTTTGGGCGACGTATTTTTCAACCTGCGCTGCATCTGGAAAATATATCTGCAAAGGCACGCGGTAACGCTCACGCACCGTCTGCATTAGATCGTAGGTTTCCTGCGGCAATCGTCCGGTATCCAAACTGAACATCGCAATATCCGGTTGATAGCGATTGATCAAATCGGTCAGCAGCATATCTTCCGCGCCCATGCTGTTGGAAAATATGACTGGTGCGTGTTCACGCACGGCTTGCGCCAGCACGGCGACAACCTGGTCAATTTTTTCTGCCAGATCATTTTCTGCCAGCTCAGCAGGTGTTTTCGACACGCTCATTTCAACTCCGCACCCGTGCGCGGCACGCGCCTGAACAAAGGATTTTTTTGATCCCATGACGTTTGATAAGTCTCCGAAAAATCCGTTAAACCCTTCAACGCATCATGAATATTTTGATCTGCGCGTATAGCAAAGGCATCGAACCCCACACGTTGCATATAAAAAAGTTGATCGCGTAACACATCGCCTATTGCTCGAAGCTCCCCACGATACTCTAATCGTGCGCGCAAATTATAGGCAATCGAATAACCACGACCATCGGCAAAGCGCGGAAAGTTAACGGCGATCACCGAAAATTTTGCCACCTCACCTTGCAATACTTCTGGGCGTTCATCACTGTTCAACCACACGCCTGATTCCGCACGTGTTTGCAATAATTCGCGTTGCGTTTGCCACACTTTTAGCGGCACAATTATTTTTCCGGCAGGCACTGTTACAGCTTCTGGAGTTTCATTTCCAGCCAGACGCAACACCACCCAATCGTCGGCGACTACCGTTTTATTTTTAATTATCATCATAAGAATGCCCCTAGAATCGCGGCGTAAAATAAGGTACTGCATACGATGCGGCCACGCTGTTTTGATCCTTCAACAAACCATAAGCCTCATCATCCAGCCTGGCATCCGGCACAACTGGTGTGGCATACACGTATTCCTTAAACGGTACTAAACCAATACGGCGCACGGTATCAATAAACTTTTCATCCTCGATGCGCTCACGCACGTACACTTGCAGCAAACGATCGATCACCTGAGGCACTTGCTGAAAGGTAAATGACGGCCCGATTACTTTTCCAATTGCACTCTGATTGCCTTGATCCCCGCCCAACGAAATTTGATACCACTCGCCGCCATCCTGTTTATCCACGCCCAATACACCGATATGCCCAACATGATTGTGGCCGCATGAATTCATACAGCCCGACATATTAATCTCGATTTCGCCGATGTCATGTTGAAAATCCAGGCTCTCGAAACGCTCTGAGATAGCCCGTGCCAAGGGAATAGAACGGGCATTGGCCAAGGTGCAAAAATCGCCACCGGGGCAGCAAATAATGTCTGACAACAAACCCACGTTGGGGGTAGCCATGCCCTGCGCCGCTGCAATTTTCCACAAGGTGAAAAGATCAGCTTGCCGCACATCTGCCAGCACCAGATTTTGCATGTGCGTAATGCGCAGTTCGCCAAAACTAAAACGGTCTGCCAAATCTGCGGCGGCATCCATCTGTAGATCACTGGCATCACCCGGAGCAATAGCAGTCTTCTTGAGCGACAAAACGACCGCCGCATAACCCGGCACTTTATGCGGCTTTACATTGCGTTGCAGCCAGTTGGCAAAGGCTTTGTTTTCAGCCTTATGCACAGCCACAGCGGGATCATCGCCGGAAAAAATTTCATAGACAGGCGGAGTGAAATATTTTTCTACGCGCTGCAATTCTTCAACCGTCAACGTACTCGAACCATCTTTAATATCCGCCCATTCGGCATCCACCTGACGTTTAAATTCTGCCGCACCCAAGGCCTTTACTAAAATTTTAATGCGCGCTTTATAAATGTTATCGCGGCGACCATATTGGTTGTAAACCCGCATAATGGCTTCGATATAAGTCATCATGTGTTGCCACGGCAGAAAATCATAAATCTCGCTACCGATAATCGGCGTGCGTCCTAAGCCGCCGCCAACCAGCACGCGAAAACCAATTTCACCCCGGGCATTTTTTAAAACTGATAAACCAATGTCATGCACCAGAATGGCAGCACGATCAGTCGTTGCGCCGCTAATCGCAATTTTAAATTTGCGCGGCAAGTACGCAAACTCCGGATGAAAAGTGCTCCACTGCCGCAGAATTTCCGCATAAGGTCGCGGATCAACTATCTCATCTGCCGCGACACCGGCGAATTCATCCGAAGAAATATTGCGTATGCAATTGCCGGAAGTTTGAATACCGTGCATTTCCACCGAGGCTAAATCCGCCAAAATGGCAGGTGTATCTTCCAACTTGAGCCAGTTAAACTGAATATTTTGCCGCGTCGTAAAATGCCCGTAGCCGCGATCATAGTTGCGCGCGATGTGCGCAAACATCCGCATCTGCCTGGAAGAAACCAAACCGTAGGGCACCGCGATCCGCAACATATACGCATGTATCTGCATGTACAAGCCATTTTGCAAACGTAGTGGCCGGAATTCATCTTCCGCCAATTCACCTGACAAACGTCGGCGCACTTGATCACGATATTGCGCCACACGCTCGTTGACAATTTGTTGATCGTAGTTATCGTAGCGATACATCTTTACGCTCCTTAATCTTTTTTCGTATCGGGAACTGGAATATCTGCTTCAGCCCCAATATAGCGCTTGGATGGAGGCAATAACAACGCCGCTTCCAGTGGAAATTTTGCGCCATATTGCAAGATGTGCTCGACATCCGCATCTTCATCGTGTCGCAATGCCGCGCCAATGTAGGCGTGCTTGCCAGTCACACCGACCACGATCCCGATGCGTCCGCCGCATCCATTAAACCAAGTCACTTGTTTAGGTTTGTTGTCCGTATTTGTGCTCATCTAATATCCTATCTCAATTCAATTTACATGATTCACTGCAACATTAATTTTGTACTAATCAACATCAACATAGCCGCTAAAATCGGGCGTAATATTCGATCTGGAATTTTTGCACCCAGATGACTCCCCAGCCAAACACCCGGTAGCGAACCGATCAACAAGCTGCCGAGCAGTCCATAATCGACCAAGCCCATAACCGCGTAACCCAGGCCAGCGAACAAGGTCAGTGGCACGGCGTGAGCAATATCAGTGCCGACTATTTTAGTTCCTTGCATCCGTGGATATAGAAACAGCAGCAGCACCACACCCAGCGCGCCTGCCCCAACGGATGAAATAGTGACCAACACGCCGAGAATAAACCCGGAGGCGATGGTTGCCAGCCGTAAATGTCGGGGATCTAAACCAACTGATTTTCTATTTTTATGCTGCCCCATTTTTTGCAGCCAAGGCTGCAATATCAATGCTATGGCGGTCAGCAACAATGCCACACTCAACATGCTCGTTATAACGGCTTTTAAATAGCTCTCATCCAGTGCGAAGTAATGCAACAAAGCCATGCTCAGTGCAGATGCGGGCAAGCTGCCCAGCACCAACAGTTTGACCACTTCCCAATCTATCGTACCACGCCGCCCGTGCGCCCAACTTCCGCCCATTTTAGTCAATGCGGCATATAACAAATCCGTGCCGACTGCGGTAGCTGGCGCGATTCCGAAAACCAGCACCAACAACGGGGTCATTAAAGACCCGCCTCCCACGCCAGTCACACCGACTATAAAACCAACGGCAAAACCGGATACTGTGTAAAACCAATCCATATAGACCCCTGCCCGATAACAATCCTTCATATAGGCGACGCGCATCATAGCCTGCACACTTGGCATTCCAAAATGATTTTATGTTAGTGTGTTATAGCTTAGGGTTATGAAGAAACAATAAAAGTACACATACTGCGTGTGTGGGTGAATTTCCTATCCTTAAGCTAAAAAACCAATTGCAAGCGGGTGGCAAAGGCTTTTTCAGTCGGACGATTGCCGCTGGCTGCGCCACCACTGAAATAAGTGTGTTCATAATCAGCCATTAAGCGCACATTTTGATTGATGAACCAATTCGCACCTACTGTCCAAGAACGTGCGCCAGCAATCGACGCTTGGGGGTCTAAAAGTTTAAACGTCTCTTCATCAATCGATAATTCACTCCAACGTCCAGCGATTTGCAAGGCTCCCCAAGCTCCATTCAGCGGATCAAATGGTGTTTGGGGTTTGATGCCTTGAAAGGTATTATCTTCTCCAGTGAGTACATAAGAGGCCTGAATTTGCCACGCTGTGTTGTTTTGTTGAATCGCAGTTTTGCCGCCGTCACCAGTCAGTTTTTGCGAAGATAAAACATATTCGCCTAACAAACCATATGGCCCATAATACCAATACGCTTGTGGATAAATTCGATAGTGTTCGCCATTGGCTTGAACCGCAAAAGGTAGATTGGTTTTGCTATCTATTACTGCGGTAGAAACGACTTTGGTGTAATCCACTACAGTATTTTGCCCCAATGCACTTTTTAAGGCTTTAACGGTTATCGCATTTTTCTTGGGGGTTTCCCAACTGCCAGCAATCCCAACGCCCAAACCTTCGAGAGCAGCTATACCTTTATTTTTAAATGGATGTAACCATAAACGCCCGGCAAGCTCTTTATTATCTTCATTTTCCTTATCCGCGTCATTGGCTCCGTTATCGCCACCACCATTGAAAATTCCGACTTCATAGGTCAAAAAATTTTTAAAATCAATCGGACTCGCATACGTATATTTATCGCCGACCGCGGCAAAACTGCCGTGTAATTTCACCCCGATATCTCGATTGCTGGATAAATAAGTCGGATATGCACGTTCTAAAAATGTGCCATCAGAGTCGCCTTGCAAGCGCTCCAGGCTGATGGGAGTTTTTTGTTTACCGACACTCACACTGGCAAAAGGAAAATAATGCAAATCGACATAAGCATCGGCGAGAATGGTGCCATTCGTTCCAAAATCCGGCATTAACTTGAAATCGGTATATCTCCCAAACCGGCCCTCAAGCCAAATTCGGGCTTGTTTGAGTTCAAAGCGATTGGTGAGAAAGCCTTCGTTAACGCCTTTTAAGTTACGGTTTTCATTGACAAAAAATCGTCCATCGCTTTGAATCGAGGCGCGTAATCGCACCGAGTTATCGCCATCCGCAGAGGTAAAACTAACGCCTTTGGGACTGACATCAAATTTAGGCGAAGTTTTGGTTTTTTCTTCGGCTTCTTCTTGAGCAATTTCGTTGTGCCGTTCTAGAATCTTGATTTTTTGATCAAGCTCTTCAATCGACTGCTTAGGCGGACTAATAGAAACTGCCTGAGCGTCTAAACGTTTTTCAAGTAATAATAACCGTTGCTCTAATATTTGAATTTTCTTATCTTTTTCATCTAAAGGCGCGGCCTCAGCCAGCGGTAAATGGCTGAGGCCTAACAGCGTATTCAAGGTTGCAATCCAGACAAAATAAGCATGTTGGTTTAATTTCATGCTAAAAATGATTTGTATAAATTAAAAATACTGACCCCTGATATTAAAACTCCAACCATCACCATGAGCGCGCGCGCATGTAATTTTTTACATAAGTAGGCAGCAAACGGCGCGGCAAATAAACCACCCAAAACCAAGCCTGCCACAATCGGCCAAGGGCCATCCTCAACCAGTAATGAAAATGCAATAGCGCTGGCAAAAGTTAAAAAGAATTCAGCAAAATTCACTGTGCCGATGGTCTCTCTCGGGTTATGGCCCGAACCCACTAAAGTAGAAGTCACCACCGGTCCCCAACCGCCGCCGCCCACTGAATCAACAAAACCGCCGAATAAAGCCAGCTTGGCAACATGTTTAGGCTCCTGTTTGGCAGCTTTAATCTTGCGAAACACCTTGCTTATAATATACAAACCCATCAGCAATAAATAAGCTGAGATATAGGGTTTAATTACTTTACCGTCAATGCTGGAAAGCAGCACCGCTCCAACCACCGCGCCCGTAATGCCCGGAATCAGCAATCTCAAGAATAATTTTTTATTTACATTGCCTAGCTTCATATGAGAAATGCCCGACACACCCGTCGTAAAAACTTCGGCGATATGCACCCCCGCACTGGCCACGGCAGGACTGACCCCTGATGCAAACAAAAATGTCGTCGAAGTAATGCCATATGCCATGCCCAGCGCACCGTCTATCACTTGCGCGAGCAAACCGACTGCCACGGCACTCCAGAAAAGTTCGCTGTGCAGCGTTTCGATAATTAAATTTTCACTACCCGCAATGCCATTTTCTGAAAAAAGCCGAGAGCCGAGATAACCTGCCGCTGCAATCAACATAAATACAACGAGCCACATCGCCATTTTTAAAATAGGGTGATCCCCAGGATGCAAGACCGCCGCTTCGACTGGCGGAATGCCAAGCTCAGCATGCTCAGCATTGATGGGGTTATCTTCTAAATCTGGATCGCGAAATTTCACTTTGGAATACCTGCCTATAAAATTTCAGGTGCGCACTATAGTCTGCACCCTTAGCATTCAAAAATGATTTTATGTTAGTCTCTTATAGCTTATCGTTATGAAGGAACAGCCATGAACTTGCAACAACTGCGTTATCTGAATGAAATTGTGCGCCACGAGCTAAACATCTCGGATGCCGCCGCCGCGCTCTATACTTCGCAACCGGGTGTGAGCAAGCAAATTAAATTATTGGAACAGGAATTAGGCTTTGATATTTTTATTCGCAGCGGCAAACGCATTACCGCAATCAGCGAGCCGGGCAAAACCGTCTTGCAAATTGCCCAGCGCATTTTGCATGATACGCACAATCTCAAACAAGTTGGCGAAGATTTTCACAGCCAGGACAGCGGCACGCTGACCATTGCCACCACGCACACCCAGGCGCGCTATGCCTTGCCAGCTATTGTGAAACAATTCATCAAGCAATATCCAAAAGTAAAGCTGAGCTTGCATCAGGGCAGCCCCACGCAAATCGCGCAGCAAGTGCTCAGCGGCGAAGCCGACCTCGGCATCGCCACCGAGAGCCTGACGCTTTATGACGAGCTGGTTACCCTGCCCTGCTATGAATGGAATCATTGCATTATTGTGCCGCCCAAGCATCCGCTGCTGAATGAAAAAAAGCTAACGCTGGCAAAAATCGCGCAATACCCCATCATCACTTATGACTTTGCCTTCAGCGGGCGCGGCAAAATCAACGCCGCTTTTGATGCGCAACATCTCAACCCCAATATCGTGCTCACCGCAATCGACGCGGACGTGATTAAAACTTATGTTGAGCTGGGTTTGGGCGTGGGCATATTGGCGCAAATGGCCTTTATTCCAGAGCGCGACAAACATCTACGTATGATTAATGCGGATCATTTATTTAAAGCCAGTACCACCCGCATCGCCATTCGCGGCAACGAGCATCTGCGCGGCTATGCTTATCATTTTATAAAATTGTTTGCGCCGCATCTAACGAGGGCTGTGGTGGATAAAGCAATGAACAGGTAGCTGGTTTAATTTCACGCCAAGCCGCAAAAACATAATCTGAAAAAACAGCCGGAAATTTGCTTTTATCACCGAAGAGGTAAAAAATAATGCCTTGTACAATCTCACGTTTCGCGCTACCCAATTTCTTAAAGTTATTCTTATCTCAATCAATAATCCTAAATAAATAACAAGGGGGTTCTGAAAATGAATGAACAAAAAATGAACAAAAAATTATTCCTCTTTTCACAACTTTATGTTCGGCAAAAACCCCGGGGCAACGTACTCGCCTTGGCGTTGATGGTCGCCACCGCGCCGCCAGTGCAGGCATTCGAATTTGGCAGCGAATCAACCGATGGCTCCAGCGCGGTCACGGGCAGTTTTGACACCACCCTTTCCCTAGGTACATCCATGCGCATGCGTGATCGTGATCCAGCTCTGGTCAGCATTGCCAATGGCGGCACCAGCCGCGATCCCAACTCGGATGATGGCAATTTGAACTACGACAAAAACGATATTTTTTCTACCGCGATCAAAGCCACGCATGAGCTGGATTTACGCCGCGATAATTTAGGCTTCTTCGGACGTGCATCGTATTTTTATGACCATGCGGTGATGAGCAAAGATGAGTTGGACTCCCACGCCAAAGATCGCTCCGGGCGCAACTTTCGATTGCTTGATGCGTATTTGCGCGGCAATTTCAATGTCGGTGAACGCAACCTTAATGTGCGCGCGGGTAAACAAGTAGTCAGTTGGGGTGAGAGCACGTTTATCCAAAATGGTATCAATGTAATCAACCCGATTGATGTATCCAAACTACGCATCGCGGGCGCAGAATTAAAAGAAGGCTTGCTGCCAACCGGCATCATTTTGGCTTCGCATGAGATTACCGACAGCCTCACCGTAGAAGGCTATGTGCAAACCAACCACAGAAAAACCCAGCTCGATCCACGCGGCACATTTTTCAGCACCAATGATTTTGTCGCTGATGGGGCAAGCGTGGCATTCACAGGATTTGGGCGGCGCAATGATGGACATGGCGCGGCGGGAACTTTCCCTGCCGTAGCTACCGCTCAACTTATTGCCCCGCGCTCGGCAGATCGTAATGTAGCTAACAACGGTCAATATGGTTTGGCTTTACGCACCTTAACTAAAAGCAATACCGAACTAGTTCCCATCCAGAAACATAACAAATTGATTTTATTTAACAAAAGCTGATTATTTGAGTGGAAAAGCCTAGCGGAAATGCGTATGATTGCAGTCAAACCATTGATTACAAACAAACAACACAACCGCTAGGGTATCCAAAATGCG
>CANJMS010000003.1 GCA_947475825.1 Nitrosomonadales bacterium | reverse complement strand
GACGTAACGGGCGCAGTTGAACTGCCAGCAGGCACGGAAATGGTCATGCCCGGCGACAACGTCTCGGTTACCGTCAACCTGATTGCACCAGTGGCAATGGAAGAGGGCCTGCGTTTTGCGATACGTGAAGGGGGTCGTACGGTGGGTGCAGGTGTGGTTGCGAAGGTTATTGAGTAACTTAGTTGTGAGTTCAGGCGGCTTCTACGTAACGGATGATGCCGACTAAATGATTAGCGATTAAAAACTAATACCTATTATTTTAGGCCAGTAGCTCAATTGGTAGAGTATCGGTCTCCAAAACCGAGGGTTGGGGGTTCGAAACCCTCCTGGCCTGCCAGTTAAATTTCAGTAGGATTGATGCGCATGGCAGATAAAGTTAAGTTGGGTATTGCGTTCTTGCTGGTTGTAGCAGGTATCGCTGGGTTTTACATGCTGAGTGAGCAAGCTGCTGTGATCCGGCTCGCTTCGATATTGTTGGGGTTTGCAATGGCTACCGGGGTTATGTGGACAACCTTGCAGGGCAAGGCATTTTTTAGCTTTAGCCGTGAATCCGTAGCTGAAGCCAAGCGAGTGGTGTGGCCCACACGTAAAGAAACTGTACAAACCACAGGCATGGTATTGATATTTGCAGTAATCATGGCACTTTTTTTGTGGGGAGTGGACGCAATTTTGCTGATGGCAGTTAATAATTTGATGGGACGGAGTGGATAATGGCCAAGCGTTGGTATGTTGTTCATACGTATTCCCAATTTGAAAAAAATGTGGAGCGGGCATTGCCAGAGCGCATTCAGAGGGCAGGATTACAAGACCAATTTGGACAGATTCTTGTGCCAGTCGAAAAAGTAGTTGAGCTTAAGGCAGGACAAAAAAACATCAGTGAACGCAAGTTTTTTCCGGGCTATGTGCTGGTGGAAATGGAGTTGACCGATGAAAGCTGGCACCTGATTAAAAATACTCCCAAGGTGACTGGATTTTTGGGGGGCTCGGCGATGAAGCCTACGCCTATCAGTGAAAAAGAAGTTCAAGTGATTATGCAGCAGATGCAGGTTGGGGTTGAGAAGCCTAGACCAAAAGTGTTGTTTGAGGTGGGCGAAGGTGTGCGTGTTAAAGAAGGTCCGTTTACAGACTTTCATGGTGTGGTTGAAGGTGTGAATTATGACAAAAACAAGTTGCGCGTAGCGGTCACGATTTTTGGTCGTTCCACGCCTGTAGAGCTTGATTTTGGGCAAGTTGAAAAAGCTTAGTTATTAAATCAAATTGCCGTGTGGGTTTACCTCATCCGGCAATTTATCGGGGAGAGCGCGCCAGCGTTCGTTTGAACTCAAGAGGAGAATATTATGGCAAAGAAGATTATCGGTTTTATCAAGTTGCAAGTTCCTGCCGGCAAGGCAAATCCTAGTCCCCCCATAGGTCCGGCACTAGGTCAGCGCGGACTGAACATTATGGAATTCTGCAAGGCCTTTAATGCGCAAACGCAGGGTATGGAGCCCGGCCTGCCGATTCCAGTCGTTATCACAGCATTTGCGGATAAGAGCTTTACTTTTATCATGAAGACCCCCCCTGCCTCGATCTTGATTAAAAAGGCGGCTGGCATAACCAAGGGTAGTGCTAAGCCGCAGACAGACAAGGTGGGTAAATTAACACGCAAGCAACTCGAAGAGATTGCAACAACAAAAATGCCTGACTTGACTGCCTCCGATATGGATGCGGCAGTCCGCATTATTGCGGGGAGTGCTCGCAGCATGGGCATCACTGTAGAAGGGGTAGTATAAAATGGCACACATTTCTAAACGATATAAAGCGTTGGCAGCCAAGGTTGATCGCAATAAGCTCTATGCGGTGGACGAGGCCTTGAATCTGGTCAAAGAAAATGCCCAAGCTAAATTTGATGAGTCTATCGACATTGCAATTAATTTGGGCATAGATGCACGTAAATCTGATCAGCTGGTTCGTGGCGCAGTGGTGCTACCAAAAGGCACCGGAAAAGTAGTGCGCGTAGCTGTTTTTGCGCAGGGGGCAAAGGCTGCTGAGGCTAAGGCGGCGGGTGCAGATGTGGTCGGCTTTGAAGACCTGGCCGAAAGCATTAAAGCTGGCAACATGAATTTTGATGTGGTGATTGCCTCGCCAGACGCGATGCGTATTGTTGGACAACTGGGTCAGATTTTAGGGCCGCGCGGTTTGATGCCTAACCCTAAAGTGGGTACGGTTTCAGCCGATGTGGCAGGCGCAGTACGTAATGCCAAGGCAGGTCAGGTTCAATATCGCACAGATAAAAATGGAATTGTGCAATGTACGATTGGCCGCGCATCATTTGCGCCTGAAGCATTGAAAGAAAATATGCTTGCGCTGGTAGAGGCTTTGAATAAAGCTAGACCTGCCACAGCGAAAGGCATTTACCTGAAAAAAGTATCTATTTCCAGCACCATGGGTGCAGGCATCCGCATTGAACAGGCTAGCCTGGCTGCATAATTAAACATGTAGCCGTCACATGGTGGCGGTAAACAAAGACTTTGTATGCCACCAGCAACGTTGGTGGATTATCAAAGACCGTAGGGGTCAAAGTTGAAAAGGGCGCAAGCCCAGTTAATTTCAGCAGCGACTTAATTGCAGGATGGAGTTAGGCAACACGTTGTTGTTTCAATTTTAATCTTGCGCCCCACGTAGATGGTGTGCCCGCAAGCAAGGTGGAATATTGCCCAAGGACATGGTGTTAACATTTAGGAGTATTGAGGTACTGCCTCATATTTCAGGCTAGAGGGGATTACATTGGCTCTTAATCTGCAACAAAAACAAGCGGTAGTTGCTGAAATCAGTGCACAAGTGGCGCAGGCTCAAACTATTGTTTTGTCAGAGTATCGTGGCATCAAAGTGAGCGATATTACCAAGCTGCGCAGTCAAGCGCGGCAGTCCGGCGTGTATTGTCATGTACTGAAAAATACGTTGGCGCGTCGTGCTGTGCAAGGTACGCCGTTTGAGGCATTGGCAGAAAAAATGGCGGGTCCGTTGATGTACACCATCAGCGCGGATCCCATCGCGGCGGCGAAAGTGGTGCGCGAATTTGCCAAGACCAACGACAAGCTGGTCATTAAGGCGGGTGCGATGGCGGGTGCAGTGATGTCGGCGGAAGAAGTGGTTACATTGGCCTCTATTCCAAGCCGTAACGAACTGATCGCGCGTTTGATGGCGACCATGAATGCTGCAACCAGCCAATTTGTGCGTACTCTTGCTGCCTTGCGCGACAAGAAAGAAGCCGAATCAGCTGCGGTTTAATATATTCAAACATTATCTATATAAAATTTTAGGAGATTCAAAATGGCTGTTAATAAAGTTGAAATACTAGATGCAATTGCACAATTGACTGTGTTGGAGTTGTCCTCACTGATCAAAGATATGGAAGAGAAGTTTGGCGTGTCCGCCGCCGCTGTAGCGGTTGCTGCACCTGCCGCGGGTGGCGGGGCTGCTGCCGCTGCTGCCGAGCAAACTGAATTCACCGTTATATTGACCAGTGCTGGAGCCAGCAAGGTAGGCGTGATTAAAGTTGTTCGTGCGATCACGGGTCTGGGCTTGAAAGAAGCTAAGGATCTGGTTGATGGCGCGCCTAAGAGCGTTAAAGAGGGTGTAAATAAAGCGGATGCTGACAGCATTGTTAAGCAGCTGGTTGAAGCGGGCGCAACTGCTGAAATTAAATAGTCTTTGAGTATGCAAAAAGGCTGACGGTTGACCGCCAGCCTTTTTGTGTTTGCTAAAAAAAGTTTCAAGCTGATTTGAAAATAATCAAATTTTAGAAGCAATATTAGAAATTTAAATAACCAGACGCAGAAATCGCGGTTGGTGTTTGTACCAAACTTCGCAACCCCATATCGCAACTCATCTGCGCTTGGTGTTAGTGCTCTTTTCCCTCGGTCATGGAGATATCATGAGTTATTCTTTTACTGAAAAAAAACGTATTCGTAAAAGCTTTGCGAAGCGTGTTGGTGCTTTACCGATACCTTTCTTGCTGTCTTCGCAGCTGGAATCCTATAGTGATTTCCTGCAGGCAGGCGTGGCTCCGGACCAACGAAGTACTCACGGTTTGCAGGCCGCGTTCATCTCAATTTTTCCAATTGAGAGCCATAAAAAATACGCCCGTTTGGATTTCGTCAGCTATAACTTGGGTATTCCTCCCTTTGATGTAAAAGAGTGCAGGCAGCGCGGCCTGACTTACGCTTCAGCCTTGCGTGCGCGTGTGCGTTTGACTTTGTTCGACAAGGAGTCATCCAAGCCCACCGTGGTGAAGGAAGTGAAAGAGCAGGAAGTGTATATGGGCGAAATCCCACTCATGACACATACTGGCTCGTTTGTGATTAACGGGACGGAGCGGGTTATTGTGTCGCAGTTGCATCGTTCGCCGGGCGTGTTTTTTGAACATGACCGTGGCAAAACTCACAGCTCAGGTAAGCTATTATTTTCAGCACGCATCATTCCTTATCGCGGCTCCTGGCTGGATTTTGAATTTGATGCCAAAGATATTGTTTATTTCCGTGTAGATCGTCGGCGCAAAATGCCAGTTACGATTCTGCTGAAATCATTCGGCTATACGCCAGAGCAGATTCTGGCGACATTTTTTGAATTTGACACCTTCCACTTCAGTAAAAAAGGCATACAGTTTGAAGTCGTGCCAGAGCGTCTGCGCGGCGAGATGGCGCGTTTTGACATCGCAGATAAAAATGGCAACGTGATTGTAGTTGCCGATAAACGCATTACTGTGCGACACATCCGTGAAATGCATGATGCGGGAATTGATAAGCTCACCGTAGGCGAAGATTTTTTGCTGGAGCGTGTGTTGGCGCACAACGTGGTGGACAAAGAAAGTGGCGAGATCATTGCCAATGCCAATGATGAAATCACAGAAGCCTTGCTTGCCAAATTATATGCTGCAGGCGAGAAGAAAATTCATACGCTGTATACCAATGATTTAGATCAGGGAAGTTTCATTTCGCAATCGTTGCGTATCGACGAAACGACTGATCAATGGACTGCGCGTGTGGCGATTTATCGCATGATACGTCCTGGTGAGCCGCCTACAGAAGATGCCGTAGAGAACCTGTTCAATGGACTGTTCTTTTCTGAGGAGCGTTACAATTTATCGGCAGTGGGCCGCATGAAATTTAATCGCCGCATCGGCGTAGATTCATTGACAGGTGCGATGACGCTGTCTAATGAAGACGTTGTGGCAGTAATTAAAATATTAGTTGAATTACGCAACGGACGCGGCGAAATAGATGATATTGACCATCTGGGTAATCGTCGCGTGCGCGCTGTGGGCGAGCTCGCTGAAAATCAATTTCGCGCTGGTCTGGCGCGGGTTGAGCGAGCAGTCAAAGAACGTTTGGGTCAGGCTGAAACTGATAATTTAATGCCGCATGATTTGATTAACGCTAAGCCTATTTCAGCGGCAGTGAAAGAATTCTTTGGCTCCAGTCAGCTGTCGCAGTTTATGGATCAGACCAATCCTTTGTCCGAAGTTACGCACAAGCGGCGGATTTCTGCGCTGGGCCCCGGTGGTTTAACGCGCGAGCGTGCTGGTTTTGAAGTGCGAGATGTGCATCCGACGCATTATGGACGTTTGTGCCCGATTGAAACTCCGGAAGGCCCGAACATTGGCTTGATTAACTCACTGGCTTTGTATTCACGCATCAATCCCTATGGCTTTATCGAGACTCCTTACAGCAAGGTGACTAAATCACGCATGACCGATACGGTTGAGTATTTGTCGGCTATTGAAGAGGGGAAATTTACCATCGCACAGGCGAATGCCGAGTTGGATAACAAAGGCAAATTTGTCAACGATGTTATTTCTTCACGCCAACATAATGAATTTGTGCTGGCAGCACCAGAGAATATCGAATACATGGACGTAGCACCCGCACAGGTGGTATCGGTCGCTGCTGCGTTGATTCCGTTCCTTGAACACGATGATGCTAACCGCGCCTTGATGGGAGCCAACATGCAGCGTCAAGCCGTACCTTGCTTGCGCGCAGAAAAAGCTTTGGTCGGTACCGGCATTGAGCGTACTGTGGCGGTTGACTCTGGCACGGCAGTGCAGGCTTGGCGTGGCGGACGAGTTGATTACGTCGATGCGGGACGTATTGTAGTGCGCGTAAATGATAATGAGACAACGGCAGGCGAAGTCGGTGTGGATATTTACAACCTGACTAAATATACCCGTTCCAATCAGAACACCAACATTAACCAGCGACCATTGGTGCGTATCGGTGACTTGATTGCACGTGGCGACGTGATTGCCGACGGCGCATCCACCGATATGGGCGAGCTGGCATTAGGACAAAACATGCTCGTGGCATTTATGCCGTGGAACGGTTACAACTACGAAGATTCGATTTTGATTTCTGAGCGCGTGGTGGCGGAAGATCGTTTCACCTCTATACATATCGAAGAACTAACCGTAGTTGCCCGTGATACCAAGTTGGGTCCGGAAGAAATTACCCGCGATATTCCCAATTTGTCAGAAGGACAAATGGCACGCCTGGATGAGTGTGGCATTGTGCATATCGGTGCAGATGTCAGCGTGGGCGATGTGCTGGTGGGCAAGGTTACGCCCAAGGGCGAAACGCAGCTCACGCCGGAAGAAAAACTCCTGCGCGCCATTTTTGGTGAAAAAGCTTCGGATGTAAAAGATACCAGTCTTCGAGTGTCTGCTGGAATATCTGGAACGGTTATCGACGTACAGGTTTTCACGCGTGAAGGCTTGCAACGCGATGCACGCGCACAACAAATTATTGACGACGAATTGAAGCGTTACAAGAAAGATTTGTCAGATCAAATGCGTATTGTGGAAGAGGACGTATTTTCTCGTTTGGGTAAATTCCTGTTGGGCAAAGTAGTGAACGGTGGACCCAAGAAGCTGGCCAAAGGTAGCAAGCTAACCAAGGATTATCTATCCAGCATTGAACATCATCATTGGTTCGACATTCGCCTGTCTAACGAAGATGCGGCTCTGCAACTGGAGCAGGTCAAGGATGGTCTAGCGCAAAAGCGTACCGAGTTTGACGCGGCTTTTGAAATGAAAAAACGCAAATTAACGCAAGGTGACGAGTTGCAAGCGGGCGTACAAAAAATGGTGAAAGTGTATGTGGCCGTTAAGCGCCGCCTTCAGCCCGGGGACAAAATGGCGGGACGGCACGGTAACAAGGGTGTAGTGTCGCGTATCGTGCCAGTAGAAGATATGCCCTACATGGCGGATGGCACACCCGTGGATATAGTGCTGAATCCGCTGGGCGTACCGTCACGTATGAACGTCGGACAAATTCTGGAGACGCATCTGGGCTGGGCGGCTAAAGGCCTGGGACAAAAAATTTCCAAAATGCTGGAAGCTAATACCAAGATTGAAAAGGTTCGCACCTTCCTCGGCAAGATTTACAAAAATGAGCAGGCCGCAGAACTTGCTTCCTTCACCGATGATGAGGTAATTGAGTTGTGTCGTAACCTGCGTGGTGGCGTGCCATTCGCCACGCCTGTGTTTGACGGTGCGCATGAAGATGAAATCAAGGATATGCTGGAGCTGGCTGATTTGCCGCGTTCCGGGCAAATTACTTTGTACGACGGACATACCGGCAATGCGTTTGATCGCTCGATAACCATTGGCTATATGCACGTACTCAAGCTGCATCACTTGGTGGATGACAAGATGCATGCGCGTTCCACTGGTCCCTACAGCTTGGTGACCCAGCAGCCGCTGGGTGGTAAAGCGCAGTTTGGTGGTCAGCGTTTTGGTGAGATGGAAGTGTGGGCGTTAGAAGCGTATGGCGCGGCATATACCTTGCAGGAAATGTTGACAGTTAAATCGGATGACGTAGTTGGACGCACCAAGGTGTATGAAAACATTGTTAAAGGCGATCACAAAATTGAAGCTGGTATGCCTGAGTCGTTTAATGTCTTGACCAAGGAAATTCGTTCGCTGAGTTTGGATATTGATTTGGTACGACACACTGACAGAAGTTAACTGATCGCAGGGGTAACTCTGCTTGAACGCTTACCCGTATAGAGTTTGTTTCTTCTGTCCTCTGAATAAAGGAGCTACACATGAAAGCATTGTTGGACTTATTCAAACAAGTTACACAAAAAGAAGAATTTGATTCAATTCAAATTGGCTTAGCCTCGCCCGAGAAAATTCGTTCGTGGTCGTATGGCGAAGTTAAAAAACCAGAGACCATTAATTACCGCACCTTCAAGCCGGAACGTGATGGCTTGTTCTGCGCTAAAGTTTTCGGTCCGATTAAAGATTATGAGTGTTTGTGCGGCAAGTACAAGCGCTTAAAACATCGCGGTGTAATTTGCGAAAAATGTGGCGTGGAAGTCACGTTGTCTAAAGTTCGCCGGGAACGCATGGCGCATATTGAGTTGGCTAGTCCGGTGGCGCATATCTGGTTTTTAAAATCGCTGCCCTCACGCTTGGGCATGGTGTTGGATATGACGCTACGTGACATTGAGCGCGTACTTTACTTTGAAGCATTTGTGGTGACTGAGCCAGGTATGACCCCGCTGGAGCGCGGACAACTCTTGTCCGAAGATGATTACATCGCCAATCTGGAAAAATATGGCGACGAATTTTCTGCTGTCATGGGCGCAGAAGGTGTGCGCTCGCTGTTGCATTCGTTGGATGTGCCAGCAGAAGTAGAAAAACTGCGCGCTGAATTGGAAGCAACAGGCTCTGAAACCAAAATCAAAAAATACGCCAAGCGCTTAAAAATATTAGAAGCATTTTTAACTTCTGGCATTAAGCCAGAGTGGATGATTATGACCGTATTACCCGTGTTGCCGCCCGATTTGCGGCCACTGGTACCGCTGGATGGTGGACGGTTTGCCACATCGGATTTGAACGATTTATATCGCCGCGTGATTAACCGCAACAATCGATTGAAGCGTTTGCTCGAATTAAAAGCCCCCGAAATTATTGTGCGTAACGAAAAGCGCATGTTGCAGGAATCGGTCGATTCACTGCTGGACAACGGTCGTCGCGGCAAGGCCATGACTGGCGCAAACAAGCGTCCGCTGAAATCACTGGCTGATATGATTAAAGGTAAGGGCGGTCGTTTCCGCCAGAACTTGCTAGGTAAGCGCGTTGATTATTCCGGTCGTTCCGTCATCGTTGTGGGTCCGCAACTTAAGCTGCATCAATGCGGCTTGCCTAAGAAAATGGCATTGGAATTATTCAAGCCTTTTATTTTCCACAAGCTGGAAATCCTAGGCTTGGCGACCACCATCAAAGCGGGCAAAAAAATGGTCGAGGCGGAAGAGCCAGTAGTGTGGGATATTCTGGAAGACGTAATCCGCGAACATCCGGTGTTGCTGAATCGTGCGCCTACGCTGCACCGTTTGGGTATCCAGGCGTTTGAGCCAATTTTGATTGAAGGCAAAGCAATACAACTTCATCCGCTGGTTTGTACAGCGTTCAACGCCGACTTCGACGGTGACCAAATGGCGGTACACGTACCTTTGTCGCTGGAAGCGCAAATGGAGTGCCGCACTTTGATGCTGGCTTCCAATAACGTGCTGTCGCCTGCCAACGGTGAGCCTATCATTGTTCCATCGCAGGACATTGTGCTGGGTTTGTACTACATGACGCGTGAAAAAATTGGTGCTCTGGGCGAAGGTTCGATGTTTGCCGATGTGTCCGAAGCGTTACGCGCCTATCAATCCGGCCATGCTGATCTGCAAGCCAAAGTGGTAGTGCGTATTAAAGAAACCCATCGCGATGCCCCACAAGGGGACAATGAAAAGGGTGTGGGTACAGATAAATTAACACGCTACGAAACGACCATAGGCCGCGCCATTCTTTCCGAAATACTGCCCGCCAGTCTGCCTTTTAGCCTGGTTAACAAAGTGCTTAAGAAGAAAGAAATTTCGCGTCTGATTAACACCAGCTTCCGCGTTGCTGGCCTGCGTGACACTGTCATCATGGCCGACAAGTTGATGTCGACCGGATTTACCTACGCGACTCGCGCGGGTATTTCCATCTGTTTGGATGACATGCTCGTGCCGCCGCAGAAAAATGAATTAATTAACACCGCCGAAAAAGAAGTGCGCGAAATCGACGTGCAATATACCTCAGGGCTGGTTACGCAAGGTGAGCGCTACAACAAGGTGGTGGACATCTGGGGACGCACTGGCGATCTCGTGGCCAAAGCCATGATGGACCAGTTGGGTAGCGAAGCGGTTATTGATCGTAAGAGCGGCGAGGCACTTACAGATAAAAAAGGCAAGCCCGTGATGCAAGAATCATTCAATGCCATTTATATGATGGCAGACTCCGGCGCGCGTGGTTCGGCCGCACAAATACGCCAATTGGCGGGGATGCGCGGTTTGATGGCCAAGCCGGATGGTTCGATTATTGAGACTCCGATCACCGCGAACTTCCGCGAAGGTCTGAACATGTTGCAGTATTTTATTTCCACGCACGGTGCGCGTAAAGGTCTGGCCGATACAGCGTTGAAAACGGCAAATTCGGGTTATTTAACTCGCCGTCTGGTTGACGTAACGCAAGACTTGGTTGTAACTGAAGATGATTGCAAAACCAACAATGGCGCAGCACTTAGGGCGCTGGTTGAAGGTGGTGAAGTCATTGAATCCTTGCGTGAACGTATTTTAGGTCGTGTCTGCAACAAGGATATTGTCAATCCGGAAAATAGCGAGACACTGTACGAGTCTGGCACGCTGTTGAATGAGACTATGGTAGAAACCGTAGAAGCTTTGGGCATAGACGAAGTGAGTGTGCGTACCCCATTAACGTGCGATACACGCTATGGCTTGTGTGCGCAATGTTATGGCCGTGATTTAGGTCGCGGCGGATTGGTTACCGTAGGTGAGGCTGTCGGTGTGATTGCCGCGCAATCCATTGGTGAGCCGGGCACTCAATTGACCATGCGAACCTTTCATATTGGCGGTGCCGCTTCGCGTACCGTCGTAGCCAGCCAGGTTGAAAGTAAATCTAATGGTGCAATTAAATACAGTGCCAACATGCGTACCGTCAGCACTGCGCGTGGCGAAGTTGTTGTCGTTGCACGCAGCGGCGAAGTAATGGTGGTGGATGATCACGGGCGCGAGCGTGAGCTACATAAAGTGCCGTATGGTGCAATGTTGACTGTGCGCGAAGGTAAGTCTGTTCGTGCTGGTGAAGTCTTGGCTACATGGGATCCGCATACACGTCCGATTATTACGGAATATGCAGGTAAGGCACGATTTGAAAATGTTGAAGAAGGCGTAACGGTTGTGCGCCAGATAGACGAAGTAACGGGTTTATCAACGCTGGTAGTAATTGATCCAAAACGGGCTGGCACGCAAGGTAAAGGCGCGTTGCGTCCTTTGGTGCGCTTACTGGATGCGGCGGGTCAGGAAATCAAAATTGCTGGAACTGATTTGGCTATTTCGGTCACCTTCCAAACCGGTTCTATTATTACTGTGGCAGATGGACAGCCAGTTGGTGTAGGTGATGTGCTGGCGCGTATCCCGCAGGAAATCAGCAAGACGCGCGATATTACCGGCGGCTTGCCGCGCGTTGCAGAATTGTTTGAAGCGCGTTCGCCTAAGAATGCTGGCATTCTGGCTGAAGTCACCGGTACTGCATCATTTGGTAAAGACACCAAAGGCAAGCAGCGTCTGGTGATTACGGATGCTGAAGGGGTCGCGCATGAATTCCTGATTACCAAAGACAAGCATGTGTTGGTGCATGATGGTCAAGTGGTGAATCAAGGCGAGATGATTGTCGACGGTCCGCGTGATCCGCATGACATTCTGCGTTTGCTGGGTGTGCCAGAATTAGCACGGTATATTACGGACGAAGTGCAGGATGTATACCGTTTGCAAGGCGTTAAGATCAGCGATAAACATATTGAAGTCATCGTGCGGCAGATGTTGCGTCGCGTGCAAATTACCGATGAAGGCGATACTAACTTTATTCTGAAAGAACAAGTTGAGCGTGCAGAGTTTCTACGCGAGAATGAACGTGTTGCAGCATTAGGCAAACGTCCGGCATCGTTCATCCCGATGCTGTTGGGCATCACCAAGGCTTCACTTTCAACTGACTCGTTTATTTCTGCGGCATCATTCCAAGAAACCACGCGCGTGTTGACCGAAGCAGCAATTATGGGCAAGCGCGACGATTTACGCGGATTAAAAGAAAACGTAATTGTTGGACGCTTGATTCCTGCGGGCACAGGGTTGGCCTATCATGCAGCGCGACACAAGCAGGCACTGAGCTTCACAACAACAGGGCAGAGTGTGCAAACTGAAGAAACTCAGGAGCTTGCATAGGCTGGAAAATTGTATAGCACGGGGAAATTGGGCTACTTAATGTTATTGCCAGTTTTTAATAAAGCCAATCATTTGGTTGAATAAGAGGATGACCGAAATTATCCCCGGTTTAACCAGGCGTTTACGCGGATTGGATATGTGACAAACCGGGGCCGATCTGCTGCGATGCATTCCCGGCGAGGGTGCGGTGACTACCCTGACCATGTTGGCAAAATGCCCCAAGCTGGGAACGTTGAACTGCCGCAATCTCGCTGCCTTTGAAAAATATATTCAGGCGCGGCACTACACAAAACGTGCGTTTTGTTATTCCCATTTGTTGTAATACTTCGACGCTCATCCAGCTATAAAGCGTAAATAGCCTCGGTATCATCTTGGCCCTCCAATGTTAAGCAAACTCAACCCCGTGCAGCGCGAAGCGGTGACCTATCTCGATGGCCCTTTGCTGGTATTAGCCGGTGCGGGCAGCGGCAAGACGCGCGTCATCACGCACAAAATTGCACATTTAATTCAAGGCTGCGGCTATGCGCCACGAGACGTTGCGGCGATTACTTTTACCAATAAGGCTGCCAACGAAATGCGCGCGCGGGTAAGTAGTCTGCTGAAAAACATCAACACAAAAGATTTAGTGATCAGCACTTTTCATTCACTGGGTATGCGTATTCTGCGCGCCGAAGCGAAGTTGCTGGGCTATAAACCGCAGTTCTCAATTTTAGATAGCAGCGATACCTGGAAGATTTGCAGCGAGTTATCAGCGTCCTCAGACAAACAGGAAGTACGCGATCTACAGACGCAAATTTCGAAATGGAAATCGGCTTTTGTTCTGCCTGAGCAGGCCATCGATCTTGCTGACAATAAGGAGCAGAAAATTCATGCACGCAGCTATGTGCGTTACCAAGAAACGCTACGTGCTTATCAAGCAGTGGATTTTGATGATCTTATTTATCTGCCAGTAACACTTTTTCAGCAGCACCCAGAAGCCTTGCTGCGCTGGCAATTGCGGTTGCGTTACCTGTTGGTGGATGAATATCAGGACACCAATGATTGCCAATATCAAATGATTAAATTGTTGGCGAATCTGCGTTCGGCTTTTACTGTAGTGGGCGATGATGATCAGGCGATTTACGCCTGGCGCGGTGCGAGCATTGAAAACCTGCACAATTTACAACGCGACCACGACAAGCTGCGCGTGATAAAACTGGAACAAAATTATCGCTCTTCGCAACGCATCCTCAAGGTCGCCAACCATCTCATCAACCACAACACCAAAGTGTTCGAGAAAAAATTATGGAGTGATCACAGCACTGGCGACCCGATTCGCATCTATGCCGCGCGGGATGATGCGAACGAAGCCGAGAGTGTAGTGATGAAAATCATCGCGCATAAATTCGATCATCGTGGAAAATATTCAGACTACGCAATTTTGTATCGCAGCAATCATTTGTCGCGCGCGTTTGAAGAACAACTACGCAGCGAGCAAGTGCCTTACACCGTCAGCGGCGGCACCTCATTTTTTGAGCGCGCTGAAATAAAAGACATCACTTCCTATTTGCGCCTCATTGCAAATTCTGATGACGACCCCGCCTTCATCCGCGCCATTACTACGCCTAAACGGGGTATCGGTAATGTCACGTTAGAAAAGCTCGGCAGCTATGCGGGTGGGCGGCATCTCAGTTTATTTGAAGCGGCGTTTGAAGCGCGTATGGCGCATGACTTGCCGCCGCGTCAGCATGAGGAGCTAATGCTGTTCTGCAATTTTATAAATCGCCTGCAAGACCATGCCGACCCTGAAAAAATCGCGCCCGGACAAGCGGGGCATTCGTGTGGTGAAGTATTGGATGAATTGCTGCGCGCCATTAACTACGAGGATTGGCTGTTTGACACACAAGAACCACGTCAGGCCGAAACTAAATGGGAGAGCGTGCAAAGTTTTATCGGCTGGCTCAAACGCAAATCCGAGCAGGATGACAAAACCTTAATTGAATTAGTGCAGACCATCGCCCTCATCAATATGCTCGACGGCAAAGATGAGCAACCCGATGCAGTGTCACTCTCTACGCTGCACGCGGCCAAGGGACTGGAATTCCCGCACGTATTTATCGTCGGCGCAGAAGAAGAAATTTTGCCTTTCCGTGACAGCGATGAAAACGGTATCGAAGAAGAGCGACGCCTCATGTACGTTGGTATCACCCGCGCTGAAAAAAGTTTACAGATCAGCTATTGCACCCGCCGCAGACGCGCCAAAGAATGGGCAGTGTGCGAGCCTAGCCGTTTTCTGGACGAAATGCCGGAGAGCGAACTCGTGTATGCAGGAGATCACGCCGATGCCGCACCTGTCGTTACACAAGGCGAGGGCATGGATAAATTGGCGAGGCTGAAGGCGATGTTGGGTAAACCAGTGGTGGAGTAAATTGGATCAACTAGAGTTTGGGGGTGTAGTTTCATTTACTACATTCCCTACCAAACCAACCAAGCCTTTATATCTTCCTGTTCATTCAAAAATATCTCCGCCTCTTTTCCTGCTAGCAAAGTGAGCGTGGCCAACATTCCGGCGAGCACGCAATCTTTGGCTAGGATGGTGGCGGAGCGCGGGCCATTTTGTATCGGCCAGCCAGTTTTTGGATTGAGAATATGACTGTAGCGCACGCCATCTTTTAATAAAAATCGCCGCGCATCGCCGCTGGTGGCGAGTGCGCCTGTTATTAGCGGGATGGTTTGTATTGCTTGGGGTGCAGTAGAAATATTTTGTGAGGTAGATTTTTGCGCTGAGGGGGATTCAATGCCTACCTGCCATGGCGAGCCATTGCGGCACGGCCCACGGGCGCGCAAGTCGCCGCCGAAATTGACCAGTAATGCACACTCATCTATTTCTGCCAGTTGTAAAAATACGCGATCAACGGCGTATTCTTTGCCGATGCCGCCGAAATCAATCTCCATGCCGGGGCGTAGTTGCAGGTATGGCAATTTCCAATGCACATGTTGCCAGCCGATCAGCGGCAATAACGTGGAAATAGCTTGCGGATCGGGGATGTGGTCTGAGCCATCAAATTTCCACACGCGGCGCAATACGCCTGAGGTGATGTCGAACGCACCGTCAGATAATTCGTGCAGTGTTGCGGAAAAATTAATGAGTTGTGCGGTTTCTTCATCCACCCGCACAGCTTTGCCATTGGCATGGTTGAGTGTATGAATAATATTGTCGGTGCGATAGCGGCTGAATTTTTGTTCAATACGCAAAGCCTCTTGCACGGCGGTTTTAACTTGCGCGTGTGCCAGCTTTAGGTCAGTGTGATCCAGTAAAATTTCGCACGGACTCGCCATGGCTGCAAACTTACCAACGTAGCGGCCATCGATTTTTTTTAACGAATAATTAGTGGGGGAATGATTGCTCATCACCTGTGTATAAGTAATGCGGATGTGGGCAATTATATAGCCCGATTACCAGCGAAATGATAAACCTATCTGCACCATCAACGCACTCAAATCAGGTGCCAATTTTTGCCCAGCCAAATCACCAGTAGTTAAAGTATTGATGGTCTGGTTTGCTTGTTTATATTGTTCCACGCGTAAACTGACCTCGGTTTCATTTTCCAGCGCCATGCCAATCTTGGCACCGAATGTAGTGGCATTAAAAGCCGATAGGCGTGAATCTGCCGTGGCAAATGGAATTAAGGCAGCACCTCCCACTATGACATCCACGCCTTGCATTAAATAGGGCTTGTAAAAATCTGCTGCTGTTTGTGTATACCAGCGTGCATGGGGTTCGATGTACACCCCACTGCCACCAAATTCAAAGCGATAACGCGTGTCAAAAGTATGCGATGAAATACCCCAATTATCAGTCGTGTAGCGGTAGGAAAGATTAATCACATCTTCGGTCAAGTGATACTTAAGCTGGCTGTATACGTTGTGCTTGGTGCGCGAGTCGGGTCGCTTTTCGTACAAATACCAAGCCGGGTTGAATAAATTATTATTGCTTGCGTTGAGCACAGTCAACATTTTATAGGGATCCGTTTGATAGCCACTCGCCAGCGACAAAGAATAATTTAATTGCATTATCGCCTGTCGGCTGAGCACCTGTGTTACGCCAAATAGGACATCGGTAACAATTTTTGTGTCGGTGGTTTCATTACCATCTCCTGTGCTAATTGGCTTTAAGTTCGCCCGAGTGAAAGGTGTGGGTGCGCCGCCTATTGGGCTGATGCTATCGTACTCAAGATTGAGTCCCGCCGATAAAGTTGTATTTTTGCTGTTGAAATCTTTTGCTACAGCGGCATTGCCAGCAATGGATAAAAAGTCCAACTCAGCAGAAATATTTCCGCCGACATTCAGTCGCGTGTTGGGAGCAATGGGCTGCTGCCATGATGCAGATAATGCACCACGAGCATCCTTAAACGAATTATCCAAGGGCAATTCCCCGGGTGCTGCGGTATAAGAGGTGCCTCCAGAAGTTGCAGTAAAGGTTTGTGCAACATTAGCTGGCGGCGCACCGTTGGGCGAAGCACCAGTCAGTGAATTCAATACTAGCTTGGTACTAAAAATATATTCGTCGCCGAAATCTTTTTTCAATGCAACCACGGGCTCAATCGCGCGCACGCGACCACCAGATTCTTGATAATGAAGAATCGCACTGTCGATTTTCCAGGGAATCTCTTGTGCGTGAATTTGTCCTGTACTGGCTGTTGCACCCAAAAGCGCGCCACTGGCTTGCGCTAAAGCGATGCTCAACTTGCTTAGCTTCTTCAATTGCACCCGCAACCCCCACCACCAAAACTACGCCCACCACTGGCAGCTTCTTTACTAAAATATAGATGATCGTCTAGCGCGCTATCGATTGGATAGGCATCCAGTTGCATTGATTTCTCTGCCAATAGATCACGCTCCCATGGTTTTATGCCGATCGTCTGACAGCCTCCCAGCAAGCCTATAAAAAAAAGTAAAAACAAAATTTTTAACATACTATTTTTTAGATGCAGGCTCGTGTGCCAGTGCAGGTTCGTTGAGCAGGTCAACAATTTCTTTTTCGTAGGAATTTATTTGGGCTTTGAAAAATCCTGCGTGTTCAAAGCGTGGTGTGCCACTGCGGTCAACCAAAAAGCTATAAGGCATCGATACTACTTTGTATTCTTCAGCCAGCTTGCCCTCGGGATCGAACATTTGGGTAAAAGGTGGTTTTAATTTTTTTAGGAACGTGTCCGCTTTGGCGCGATTGTGGTCGAGATTGATGGCAATTATCACTAAGCCCTGCTTACTGTATTTCTCGTGCATAGCCTGCATCCATGGAAATGATTGGAGACACGGAATACACCATGAAGCCCAAAAATCAACATAAACCACCTTACCTTTGTGCGGTTCAAAATCCAGTTGAGAAGTTTCAGCCCATGCTGGTGCGGCAGACCAGATTAAAAATGAAAGCATTAAAATTAAAATGGATATAAAGCGTTGCATAAGATGTACTCTTTTAGTAAATGATTAAATGCATTTTCATGCAAAATTAAAATACTGTAAATAAAACTTAAGTGGCATTTAGAAGTTTAGAGTAAGTAACAAATTTTTAAACAATTTTATCGCTGAAATTAAGGAAATGCTGAATAAGTTCTCCGATAAATTTAGGGCGAGCGGCAAGTGTTTGATTCCGTTCGTGGTAAATCCTTCGGCTTCGCGCAGGAGAGCTTTGTCGAACCAGGAGTGGAATCAATTTGTTCAGTGTTTCCTTAAACATAAGGAGTAGATAAAATTAAGCGCATAAGGTTCTGTGGTGAAAGTGCTGCTAAGCATACACCATTAAATTTCTACAAGCGCATACGATGCTGTAAAATTTGCAGCTTGCTGCCATTTTTAAAAATTACACATTAAACATGACCACGCTTCTACGTGAAATACCTTGTAACTACGCCACATTTTCAGATCATGAAATCACCATCCATACTTTGGAGGATGAAGCTTGGAACATCTACAACAGCTTGCGCGCCAAACGTTGCACGGATCGCTTGGCCACATGTTGTATGAGGTGTTGGCGACAATTTATGGTGTCCCATAATCCACAGCAGATTACATCGTGGTGGAAATGGTTAAATATTTGATGGGAGAAAATTGGATGGTGGAATTGAGCGTATGCTGCTATGACGCAATGTGAGCTATGCCATGCACAAGGTGAAGCTATGCTTTGGCAAAATGAAAGTTGTCGCGTAATTTTGGTGATAGATAATGACTATCCCGGATTTTGTCGGGTGATCTGGCAGCAGCACATAAAAGAAATGACGGATTTAAAAATAGATGAGCAACAAAAAATAATGCACGTGGTTTTTGCCGTTGAGCAAGCTATAAGAGAAGTTATGCAGCCAGATAAAATAAACCTCGCTAGTCTGGGCAATGTGACACCGCATTTACATTGGCATGTTATTCCGCGTTATACCGATGATAGTCATTTTCCTAATTCTGTGTGGGGCAAGCCTCAACGCAAGTTTACGCGCCCTGCTTCTATGGAACGTATTTCCAGAGATTGGCAAACCCGTTTGGGTACGCGCATTAAGCAAATATTAAATTGATATATTAAATTTCGCTCGAATTAGAGCTCATACCATCCGGTATCGTCTGCCCGCTATTCGCTTCTTCGGCCATTGCCATAAGCTTTTTGACTTCACCCTGTTCGCGCCGACTGAATATTGACCCACCGTGCCGATTGAATATTGACCCAGAACCGGTAGCTGCTTTTTGAAGCTACTGCTGTGGATAAGTGTACCAATAACTGGTTTTTGAAGTTCACATTTTCCATTTTTTAAACAACCATAAAGTGCGGGGAAATTCGCTAAGGGTTTCGCCCTTCGCATCTTTCCCCGCGTATGCCAGATCAGAATGGCTCTTCAGTTGGTGTTGCTTTGCCCCCCTTTCGTGTTTGCTCCCGTGACTTGATACGCGACTTTGCGGTCATGCTGCTGTGCTGGAACCGGTATGACTCATTGCTCGTTTCCACGATATGGCAGTGATGGGTGAGCCTATCCAATAGCGCCGTGGTCATCTTCGCATCACCAAATACGCTGGACCATTCAGAGAAGCTCAGGTTCGTAGTGATGATCACGCTGGTATGCTCGTACAGTTTGGACGGCAGGCGAAACAGCAAGGCACCTCCGGCCTGGCTAAATGGAAGATAATCAAACAATTTTCAATTGGCGCTCTGTGTCAATCCACATCCGGCAGACAAAAGTTGCCGCTGCAAGTCCAGGGCAAGTTGCGGGGGCTGCTGTCGATCTATTTGTAACGCGCCATTTATCTCTCCAAAATATCGTCCGCCACTTCGACACACATTGATATTTGATTTGGTTCACGGCAAGATGCAGGTATGAAGATACTTTTTCTACAGCCTCGTTAGAGGCATTAGGTCGGCATCCGGGTCGGATCTATGATGCAAAGCGAGAAGATTTGAGCCCGTTTGGGGCTATCAGAGAGTGGTTTAGTCTTAGTCGGGAAGATAAAAAGAAAGATGATGGTACAGAAAAGGTATAGCCATTCCATTAAGCAAACAATCTCGCCAATTCCACGCCGGGCTCGGGTGCGCGCATCAATGTTTCGCCCACCAGAAATGTTTGCACCTGATGTTGTCGCATGTGTTGTACATCGTGCGTTTGCAGAATGCCACTTTCGGTAACTACGATGCGCGTCGATGGAATACGCGGCAGTAAATCCAGTGTGGTTTGCAGGCTCACTGCAAAAGTACGTAGGTTGCGATTATTAATGCCGATTAGTGGCGTTGCCAGTTGCAGTGCCAGTTCCAACTCAGCACCATCATGCACTTCCACCAGCACCGCCATGCCCAGACTATATGCCAGTGCCTCAAATTCCTGCATCTGCGCTAAGCTCAAGGCAGAGGCAATGAGCAAAATGCAGTCTGCGCCCATTGCCCGCGATTGATAAATTTGGTAGGAGTCAATAATAAAATCTTTGCGTAACACGGGCAGAGAGCAGGCGGCGCGCGCCTGCTGTAAATAATCCGCATGACCCTGAAAAAACTGCTGGTCGGTTAACACCGATAAACAGGCTGCACCGTGTAGCGCATAGCTCGTGGCGATTTCTGCGGGATTAAAATTCGCCCGCAATATGCCTTTGCTGGGACTGGCTTTTTTAATTTCAGCGATGACAGCAGGCTGACCCGCAGTAATTTTTGCGCGTATCGCGCCGACAAAATCACGCACAGGCAGAGCATGTTTCACTTCGGCACATAGCGCCGCTATAGGCTTGGCATTTTGTGCAGCAGAAACTTCTTGCGCTTTTACAGCGAGTATTTTTCTTAGAATGTCAGACATGGTCGACCGTGTGAGTTCAATTAGAGTTAATAGGTAAGCCAAGCCATATGGTGCATAAGCACGGCTTGCATTCTAGCAAAGGGTGATTGTCGGTGGGTGGCTCGATTGTTACAAGTGTGTTCTCTCATCCCGCCGACTCCGCTCCCATTGGGAGAACAACCGTGTTCCAAGTTAAGCATTTATCATGTTCCACGGGATATTATTTTGCAACATTGAGTTCATGATCGATAACAACTTTCTCATGCAGGCAACGATCACAACTTGGGTGGCATACCCGCTTTCTTCTGACGTTCAGCGAACACTTTGATTGTGGCGATGCGTATTTGCCCAACGAGTGCTTCATAGAGGTGCGCTTTGAATAAGGTACGGTAGGTATAAAGCAGGATTACTTTGTCACCGAATCTAGGCAGGCAGTGCTGATACTTGGTGATTGGTTGCAGCTCGAAGCTGCCGTCATGGTCGTGAGGAGCAACCAGCGACAGCCGGATTTCCGTTGTCAGTTAGGTTTTCTTGCTGCTGTTCTTGTAATTGCGCGAGGACGTAACCGCGCCGAGATGTTGTTCAAGATGGTAGTTCGGCTTGGCTTGTAGCGTGCTTTTCGCCAGCACCTTCTTGAGTTGCCCGAACAATTCTACAATGTTGAACATGGAGATGAATTCACCCCTTCAAATAGCTTGTCCAGAGTGGTATTGCGGCAGTCGTCATACGAGTCCTAATAAAGCTCATTATCGTCGTATGACTTCTTTCACATAAAAAATTTCGACAAATTCGAAAACTGATTAAATCAATGCTTCGCTAAGCTTAAAACGAATTCAACCATTTCTTTAATGGCTGCTTGTTTCTTACCCGTAGGGTCATTTGCAAACATGGGTGCTGAAATTTTATGAGTTTCTTTCCAATTGCCTATGCCGCCACCGTTACCACCGTGTGAAACTTTCTTCATCAGACCTTCTACCAATGGCAGCGTTTCTGCTGGATGTGTCTTGCCTTTGAAGTCTTTATAGCCATCACCACCGAAAGTGTAGGTTTTTTCACCTTTGTATTTTTTGGATACATCCATCCAAGGTGGGCCAACTAACTTTCCTTCAATCTTATGACAAGTGTGACAAAGGAAGCCATTTTTTTTGATAAATGCTAGTTTATCTGCAGGTATCAGCACGTCCCCTTGTGCTGGTGCGGCGTCCTGAGCCATTACGCTCCCAGCAACCGTCAAGCCTATTGCCGCAATTACGCCAAAGATGATAGATTTCATGAGTGATATTTTCTCCATAATGAATAATAAAAATATTTACAGCTTTCAAAAATTTTTAGGACATCGCTGCCCAGCGGCATTCTAACAAACTTCACTTTGTTTGCAACTTTTTATGCTCGTAATTATGCTCACGCTATTTTGATCAAATACAGCCTTTCACGGTACCTGCTGAAAGTGTTGCCACCAGCATTTTCGGTGGAGAATGTGAGATAGACCACTTTTTCCATCAGTAGCCACTTACTTTCTCCCACCGCCGCTTCCCCCACCATTCTCATCATGCGCAATAGAACCGCTATACAACCGATTTCTGCGCTCACTCGTATTTTCCCCTTACCCAAACAACACCAATCCCCAAGTCACCACCACATTCAACAGCGCAATGAACACTGCCGCGCTACCCATGTCTTTGGCGCGTTTGATGAGTTCGTGATTTTCCAGTGAGATTCGATCCACTGCGGCTTCGATTGCGGAATTTAATAACTCCACCGCCAGCACCAGCAGCACTGAGGTGATCATCAGCACACGACCGATCATACCGGGCTCTAAATATAGCGCGAGGGGAATTAAGATTGCAGCCAAAAATAATTCCTGGCGGAAAGCGTGCTCGTGTTGGCAGGCAGCTTTCAGACCATCCATCGAATAATGAAAGGCGTTGAGTATGCGCTTCAAGCCCGTTTTGCTTTTATGTGGTGAGGGTTGCATCAGGGTTGGGCGGCTGCAATTTCGCGGAGTGCCCGTTCGAATATTTCAGATGTCTGGCCGCCTTGTATGAGGTGACGTTGGTTGATAATAACGGATGGTACGGCTTGTATGCCTTGCTGGATATAATAGTTTTCACGTTCGCGCACTTGCAGCAAAAATTCATCTGAGGCCAGTATTTCGCGGGCGCGAGTTGCATCCAACCCCGCCTCTGCTGCCAACTCAATCAACGTTTCGTGTGCGGATAGATTTTTTCCATCGGTAAAATACGCGCGCAGTAGCGCATGTTTCAGCGCGGGCTGCTTACCTTCCAAATCTGCCCAATACAATAACCGATGTGCATCAAATGTGTTATATATACGGCGACGAGTGTCCATGTTGAAGGTGAAGCCTAGTGCGGCGCCTTTTGCTCGAATGGCTTCGGCGCTCTGCTCTAATTGTGCTGGAGACATGCCATATTTTTTAGTCAAATGTTCGGCTAAATCCTGGCCTTCCGCTGCCATGTTTGGGTTTAATTCAAAGGGCTGAAAGTGAATCTCTGCTGCAACTTGCCCGTTTAATCTGGCCAGTGCGACTTCAAGTGACTGCAAGCCTATCGCGCACCAAGGGCACGAAACATCGGAGATAAAATCTATTCTGATGGGTGTGGTCATTTTCATTTACGCTTTAATCTTTAAAAAGATAGAAAGTTGGAAATATAAAAAGCTGCACTTCTTTTCGCTCGCCGACTTAACCAGCTCTGCCCTTAACAGACTATTTATTAAGCGCCATGGCTAATATCGATAATACATTTAGAGAATAGTGGCAGGCTCTGAAAATTGCAACTTAAAACCGTTAGTCAAATAACTAATGCGACAAATCAACACCCAATTGATGGTTGATAACAAAATATTTATGCTGACTCTTAAATGCCCTTATCTTACCAGTCGACATCAGGTAAGCTGGGCTGCGATTTTTAGTTTTAACAATAATGTTAAGCGGTTTAAAATTTGTGACGATTCGTTCTTTGAGCCCACTTTTCCGGCAAGTTCACTTTAATTTGGAGAAAATTATGTATATATTAAATTGGGGTTCAAGATTGTCTAGCGTTGCTCTTATTCTCATGCTGGCTGCCTGTTCCAGCACAAACAAGATTGAAAGCAATCTGGGACTGGCGGATGTGCCGGATTGGGTGAACAAGGGTACGCAAACTTTAAATAATAAAGATGGTCGCTTGTTTCATGGCGTGGGTCAGGCCTCTGCCATGGGCGATATGGCGCTGCAAAAATCAGTAGCGGATGATCGCGCACGGGCTGAGGTGGCGCGCATTTTGAGCTCATTCTTGGATATAGTTAGCAATGATTATTTGGCTTCTGAAAAAGTTGCTAATGCCAGTGTGAATACCGAGTCAGTCTCGCGACAGATTAAAAATATGAGTAAGGTAAATTTATCTGGCTCCAGAATTATTGGCTCGTATCGCGATACGAAAAACAACATCATTTATTCCATCGCCGAACTAGACATGCAGCGTGTAAAAGAAACTTTGAAAGGTGTGAATGATATGAATGAAGGTTTACAGCGCTACATTGAGGTGCACGCAGATAACGTGTTTGACGCAATGACTAAGGGGAAAAAATAATGTTTAAACTGACGCTATCAAATTTCAAGTTGGGCTTTGTATTGACCATGCTCCTGCTGACCGGAGGGTGCGCTACTTCCGTAGAACGCATGGATGCGGGTCAAGTCAAAGACCTCAGCGGCGCATGGAATGACACAGATTCGCAGCAGGTCTCGGAAGAGATGATCCGCGATGTGTTGAGCCGAGGCTGGATGGCTGAATTTATGAATAACAAAAATCGCCAACCCGCCTTGATAGTAGGAGAAGTTCGCAACCTGAGTCACGAACATATTAATGTAAATACGTTTGTGGCTGACATGGAGCGTGCGCTGATTAATGCTGGCAAGGTGAAATTTGTTGCCTCCTCCACCGAACGCAATGAAATTCGCACCGAGCGTAAAGACATGGATCTCAACGCCAGCGAAGCGACACGCAAGGAAATGGGACAAGAGCAAGGCGCGGACTTTATGTTGAAGGGTACGATCAACACCATCATTGATGCTTCCGGCAGGACGCAGGTACGTTTCTATCAGGTGGATTTAACCTTGATTAGCCTAGTCGACAACAACAAAGTTTGGATAGGGCAAAAGAAAATTAAAAAGCTGGTCGAGCGTAGCAAACTCCGATTTTGAGCAATTCTGATGAAACAACTAGCCATTCGACTAGGTTGTCAAAAGACAACAACCAAGTCGCTGGTTATGAAGCACTCAGTGAGTAAGTTACTTTTAGGTGAGCAGAGGTGAGGCTGCACCACGTTTTTTCAGGGTTATTCCTTCTGACGTTGGGCGGCTGCGCTTCGTACAGCGACTCTTTCATGACCATAGAGCGCGCATTGGCCACGCGACAATACGATGCCGCTTTACAAAGTATTGAGCGGCAGTCGAATCAAAAAAATCAGCGTGTCCTTTATCTGCTGAATAAAGGCATGATCTTACGTATGAAGCGCGATTTTACTGGCTCTAACCTTGCCCTAGAGGCGGCTAAGCAAGAGATCAACCGACTCTACGCTACCAGCATCCGTGAAAATACGCTGTCCTTTGTCGTGAATGATTCTACTGTCAGTTATACAGGAGATGAGTATGAGCAGGTGCTGCTGCATTTTTATATGGCACTGAATTTTCTGGAACTGGGCAAGCCAGATGCCGCAAGGGTAGAGGCATTGCAGGTCGATATTAAATTACGTGAACTGGATGAAAATTCCAGTTCACAACAGTTCGGTGAACACGCTTTATCGCGCTATTTGACCGCGATGATTTATGAAGACAGTAGCGAGTGGAGTGATGCCATGATTGCCTATCGCAAAGCGTATGAGGAATACAAAAAAACTGCTGCAACACCCGTCCCCAACTTGCTGAAGCAAGATTTATTGCGCCTGACTCAACGCTTGGGCTTGCGCGATGAACAAGCAAAATATCAAACTGAGTTTGGAATCACACCAGAAAAAATATCCACCATACCACCAGAAGAACTTCCTAAAAAATCTGTCCATGAGTCCAAAGAACATGAGCCGCTTGCCATACCCAGAAACGGGGAATTAGTTTTTTTTCTACATAATGGGCTAGCTCCTATTAAACGCGAAAAAGCTGTCTCCTTGCTGGATCCGAGCAGTGGCAAAATTGTGCGGATTGCTTTGCCATATTATCAAGCACGGCTTAATTTAGTACATGCAGCGCGCATCAGCGTGATGGAACAACAGCCAATACCAAACATATTGCTGCCAGATTCAATCAACCCTGATTTAATCAAACCCGGTTTAGTCAAACCAAATACAAGCACAACGAATACCATAACCACTGAACAGATGGAAAATGTTGCCGCAGTTGCCGAGCACACGCTGAATGCACGTATGCCAGCCATTACCGCACGCACCTTGGCTCGTGCAGTTGCTAAAGTTCACTTACAGAATACTGTAACCAAGCCGTCAGGCAAGGATAACGATGCGATGGTGAGGTTAATCGGTGGTGTTGCCATGCAAATTGCATCGATTGCCACTGAGCGCGCAGACACGCGCAGCTGGCTGACGCTACCCTCAAATATTCAGTTGGCGCGGCTACCACTGTCGCCCGGACATTACAGTGTCAAGATAGAACTGCTTGCAGCAGGTGGGCAGATAGTCGACACTCGTGAATACGCAGATGTTGTTGTTGCCCCGGCGCGCAAAACCTATTTGACGGAACATTGGGTGGCGGTACAACCTGCTGTTGTGCCAACCACAACTTCACCACCAGTTACCTTATTTGAGTCTAGTCGCCAGAAGTCCGCCGCACAACCCACCTCAGCACTACCCTCAAATACCAACCAAACTGTCGGGAGAAAATAATGCGCGCTGTCATTTTAACCATACTGATTACTACCATCTTAGGCGGTTGCGTTTCATCCAAACTACCGCAACCTGACTGGATTGCAGGCTCAAGCGGAAAGTTCCCAAGCACTGATTACTTGCTGGGGCGCGGGCAAGCAAATTCACAAGAAGATGCTAAAGATAGAGCGCGTGCCGATATTGCGAAGGTGTTTCAAGTAGAGATGACTGTCGCCAGCGATGATGTGCAAAGTTTTAAGACTCACTCTACCAATGACTCGTCTGCGGATGACTCCGCTGCAAGCGATCATTCAGCCAACAGGAGTACAGGAAAATTTGAAGGTAGCTATTCTCGCCGCATTACTGCACACACCGAACAGGTTGTGCGTGGCATTCAAATAGTGGATCAGTGGCAAGATTCCGCTACCCAAAGTTACCACGCGCTGGCTGTCCTGCCTCGAGCACAAGCCGCCACTAGTTTTCGTCAAGAGCTTGACGAACTGGATAGAATGACCACTCTACACATTGATCACGCACAGAGCAGTCAAGATTTATTTCTGAAAATTGCTGCTGCCAGCTTGGCGTTAGAATCCCAACAAGCGCGTGAGGCCGTGCAAAAATCCTTGCAAATTGTCGATATTAGCGGACGCGGGATACCTTCCAATTTAAACAGCGCGAAACTTAAATCAAATCTGGGCAGCTTGCTGCAACGCGTCAAGCTGGCTTCAGACATAGCTGCTGATGCGCCACAGGGTTTTGCAGATATTATAAACGGCGCATTAGCACATGCGGGTTACTTGCTGGAAGAAAAAAAACAAGCTGAATTTATCGTGCGCGCCAGCATAAATTTAAGCGATCTGGGACAGCAAGGTGGTTGGTATTGGCAGCGTGGAAATTTGGAAATAATCTTGATCGAGGCGGCCAGTGGTCGCGTACGCGGCACAAAAAACTGGCTTATAAAAAGCAGTGCCATGGATAAAGCCAGTGCTATCAAACGCGCCTTCGGACAATCAGAAACCGTGTTGAAAAATGAGCTGGGGCAAGCCATCATCAACATGGCAATAGGAAAAATTTAGAAAAACACTGATCACTATCAGTGCTTCCCTAGTTCGTTCTGAATTTTCAAAGCCAGAGTCAACACATCTTTCATGTTTTCACCGACACAGGTGTAATGCCCCATTTTCCGTCCTGCGCGCGCCTCTTGTTTTCCGTACAAATGCAGCTTGACGTGCGGGTGACGCAACACTTTAGTCCAATCTGGCATATTTTTTTCATGCCATAAATCACCCAAAATATTTACCATCACCGATGGTTGACACACAGCCACCTCACCCAGAGGCAAGCCGCATAAGCTGCGAACTTGTTGCTCAAACTGCGAAGTCGTGCAAGCATCCAGCGTGTAATGACCGCTGTTGTGCGGACGCGGGGCAATTTCATTAACCAACAACTCACCTGCCTGAGTGAGAAAAAATTCCACTGCCATCACGCCACAATATTGCAGCATGTCTGCAATGCTCCGTGCTACTTGCGTTGCAACTTCAGCCAGAACAGAAGAGATGCGCGCCGGAACAATGCCTATATCCAAAATTCCATTACGATGCACATTTTCGCTGGGCGGATAAGCGGCCATACTGCCATCCGCACTGCGTACGATAATGATGGAAATTTCCATTTTTATAGCTACCAATTCTTCTAACACCGCTGGCTGCGCGCCGAAATCATGGTATGCCTGTTGAGCCTCGCGCAAGGTGTGTACCATTTTTTGCCCCTTGCCATCGTAGCCGAAGCGACTGAGTTTGAGTAACGCAGGCAGGCCTGTGTGTTGCACCGCTGTTGCTACTTGCTGGGGGTTTTCGATGAGGGCGAAGCGCGCGGTTTTGAAACCATTGCTCTGTAAAAAATTCTTCTCGCGTATGCGATCTTGGATAATCGCCACGACTGCGCCAGAAGGTTTCACTGGCAGGAATTTTGCCAGATATTCCAACGCGGTAGCGGGTACATTTTCAAATTCGGTGGTGATAGCCGCACATGTTGCGGCTAATTTATCCAGCGCACTTTGGTCAGCATAGTCCGCGCAGATATGCCTGTTAGCCAACTGTGCTGCCGGGCTATGGGGATCAGGATCAAGCACAGTAACGTGATAGCCCATGGTGCGTGCCGCCACGACAAACATCCGCCCAAGTTGCCCACCACCGAGTATGCCTAAAGTTGCATTCGGTAAAATAACATCTGGTGCAATCATTTCACAGGCGGCAGCTTCATCGCCATGGCAGCTTTTGTTTGAGCCTGACGAAAAGTTCGCAAATTCAATGCAATTTTTTCGTCATGTTGCGCCAACATAGCAGCGGCAAATAATGCGGCATTCGCTGCGCCCGCCTCGCCAATAGCAAATGTAGCCACAGGAATTCCCTTAGGCATTTGCACAATTGACAGCAACGAATCCATGCCCTTGAGATGCTTGGAGGGAATCGGCACACCTAAAATTGGCAACGCTGTTTTAGCTGCCAACATCCCTGGCAAATGCGCTGCGCCACCTGCGCCTGCGATAATGCAAGTTAGTCCACGCAACTCTGCCGATGCTGCATATTCATATAACAAGTCGGGGGTGCGATGTGCTGAAACAACTTTTGTCTCATGCGATATGCCGAGTTTTTTCAAGTGCTCGACTGCAATTTGCATGACATCCCAGTCACTATCGCTACCCATCACCACTCCTACTTTGGGTGCGCTGATTTTTAATTTGGGTGTCACGACCTTAACAATTTTCATTTAGCCCCTCCTTCAAAAATAATTTATTTCTGAACACTATGTGCTGCGCGTTGCAAGCGATCATTCACCGCCAACCATACCCGCGTGGTCGGAGGCGATTCCAACAGCAGATAATCATAACCTTCTTGATCGAGGCTATGCAGCGCGGCATACAGATCATGTCCGAACTGTTCGGCCTGTGCTGGCATTGCATGTTGTCGTATGCTCTGTTCAATCCCCGAAATTTTCCGACCCAAGGTTAACACCACCACCTTATATTTAAGTGCCGTCAGATGCTGCACGCGCTGCACAATATGTTCTGCGCTATGTAGCTCCATAGGCGTAACGGGCGCGTAGTGTGTAGCCATCATGCCGGATGTTCGAATTTTTTGTTGGGCAGCGCTATTTTTATTTTGAGCAAATGACAATTTAATTTTCAGCGTTGCCTCCAACGCTTCAACCGCAATGCCCCCAGGACGCAGCAAGACAGGTTCACCATACGCCAAGCTGAGGATGGTAGATTCCAAGCCAATGCGACACGCCCCCCCATCTAAAATCAACCCGACTTGCTGACCCAATTCATCCCGCACATGATGCGCGGTGGTGGGGCTAATGCGCCCGAAACGATTAGCTGAAGGCGCGGCAATGCCGCTACCAAAGGCATGCAACAAAGCTGCTGCTACGGGATGATCGGGCGAACGCAAACCCACTGTATCCTGCCCGCCGGTAATTTCATTCGGCACATGCGGCTGGCGTTGCAAAATTAAAGTGAGTGCTCCCGGCCAGAAAGTTTCAGCCAATAAATACGCTTGGTCGGGAATGTCACGCGCCCACTTGTCGAGTTGCCCAGCATTTTCTATATGGACAATAAGCGGATGATCAGCAGGCCGTCCCTTAATCTTGAATATCTGCCGCACCGCCAGCGGATTGCTGGCATCAACACCCAAGCCATAAACCGTTTCAGTAGGGAAGGCGACTGTGCCGCCACTTTGCAGCACTGTCACAGCGGCTTCAATCTTGGCCTGCATAACAATACCTTGCGAAACAGGTTGGAGACTCACCACGTGCAGCTTACTTTAGTTTTTTTGCGCTTCATCGCGCCGTATATCCATCGCCGATTCATCGCTCGGATAAGGGTAGCGCGCATGGCCAAAGCGCACCATGAAAACGGCAAGGGTAATCAATAATATGGATGCAGCCACGGCCAATATGCGCCAATCTTCCATGGCTTTAATATCCATGATGATATAGCGCGCCATTGCCACCATTGCAATATACAGTGGGAAACGCACGGATAGCTTGCCCAGGCTGTAATACTGACCAACCATGGCGAGCACTTCCAAATATAGAAAGAGCAGCAGCAAATCAGCCAGCGTAGCCTTCCCTACGACTATCATTCCATGCACTTCCGTTACCATCGCATACACGGTTGCTATCGCGATTACCAACAGGAAAATGTGTTCAACAACAATCAGCACCTTCAAATTAAATTTTTTAAATGGCTGACCATTTACTGCCTGCTTGTTACTGTTTGTATCCATTTTTTGTTCCTAAATTAAAACCGCGTGACCTAAAATTTTGTGCGTGCTTGGTGCAACTATCGGTGAGCCATAAAGTGAATGCCGCACTTATTACAAAATGCGCCGTCCGATATGGGAATCCAGCTTGCGTTAAGTCGCGGATTTTAACACAGGTGCAAGATCGGCTCTGGGTTGGATACACACGTGTCAACCCCAAGTGTCAATGCTCTCTTCCTTAAAAATAAAAATGTGATTTTAGGGGGAATTCATCAAAACTCGCCCCCTAGCAGCCTGTCGGTCTTGCCGTTAAAGCTGCCAACAACTCGGACTTGTCAAGCGGATTTGATCGTGATTTCATACCCAAAGGGCACAAGAAACTCGGTGATTAATTTATTTCAGGGTAACGGGTATCGCTTTTGCTGTTGATACGGGCGGAATACTCATCGCCCGCCATTCACCGCTTTGCATATCCAGAGTCAGAAAACGCCTCAAGCTATGATCACCCTGTGAAGCATAGTTACTAAAAATGCCAATCAACTTACTATCTACCAGTACTGAGTGCATGAGCGAAGCTGTGCCAAATATATCCCAGGTGGAGCCTTTTCCTTCACCCTTACTCCACTTCAAAAAACCGCCGCCAGTTTTATGACGATAGATCGAATTGCTGCCCACCTTGGGCGGCGTTGCTTGGAACACCATTTCCCCATCACGGCTTAGCGCAGGCCGCTTCACATACTTAAAAGTTTCGTCAGCAAACAACGGCTCCACCCATTGTTGTTGGGCACGCCGCAAGCGAAATATGAGGTTGGTATAGCGTTTCGAGTATTCATTCGTTCCCATCCCAAAACGCGCCTTGTCCGAGAGCGGCACGTCCGCTTGTACCAGCAACTCGTCCCCATCCGGCAGGTAGCGAATCGTATCCCCCTGAAAAAATCGATAACTCGGCCCGAAAGCCGTTTCCTTGTCAGTCTTGAAATCATATTCATAAACGTCATAGTCGTAAGCCAGTGTCTTGGCGCGGAGGTCGCGCGGCTTGGATCGCCAGAAAGCCAAGCGATCGTCGTTAGCATTGAAGGTGGGATAAGTTTTCGGTCCTGCAGCGAGTGGCATCACTTCCAAACCGCTGCCATCGGTATTCATGATGATGATTTCCTTGCGTTTGATCCGCTCATGCTGGGTGCTGCCGGGCATCTGCGGTACGCGCACCTAGGCCATCTTCTTGCCACTGGGCGAAAGGTAAGCTTCCACATATTGATAGTCGATCGGCAAGGCGTAGTAGGCCAGCCCACGAGTCTTAAGATTAAGGCGCAGCAACCGGCATTTCTCCGGTATATCTATATGGCACTCGACAAAGAAAATTTCCTCGCCATTCGGGTGCGCGCTCAAGGATCTGAAATCGCGCCAGTCCGGTGGTTCCTTTGACGGAATGACAGTGACGGGCATGACTGTAATCGGTTGCGGGGCGGGTGAGTTTGGAGTATCCATGGGATTAACTGCTCCATTTGAGGTAAAACAACCCAGAGAGGCTATTGTTAGAATGCAAAGCGTCAATAGGGTTGGCTTCGATGGAACAATTGAATACGAGCCACGACTTTCTTTCATCAGACCATCCTCCTCATCTCATACCGCACTCTGCTGGTGCAATTAACGCATCCCCGACAATTACTTTCATTCCACTCCCCTCACCCAAAAACTGCATTATTCGCCACGCCGCTGATAATTTAAATCTTGCACACGGCCTTGTCATCACGTTGCGGAAATGTACAGGTAATTTTAATACTTGCATATAACCCTTTCGGGTTATCTTGAGGACTATTTTGAGGTCACCTCTAAAAATTCGTTTCCTAATTTTGAATTCAACTGCGCGCTAAATTTTTTTCGATGTCAGCCAGTTTTACAGCGTGAAAGACACGAAAATACTCCTATTTTCTGGGGCAAGGTCAAGGGCTAAATCCCAACGCACCTCTCACCACCGCCGAACGTCAAGAACTCACTCAATTGCGTCGTCAGCTAAAGCAAGTGACCCTAGAGCGAGACATCTTGGCAAAGGCTACGGCCTGGTTTGCCAACAAGGACAGCGGTATCGACAAGACATCTATACGTTAATCCAAGCAAATCAGGCCAAACTACCTGTGCAAACCCTCTGCAAACACCTCAAGGTTTCTACCAGTGCCTACTACGCTTGGCACCGCCACGCGCCTAGCCAACGTGCCATCGCCAACCAAGCGGTGACAGAGAAAATACGTCAAATTCACCAGATGAGTGATGGCACCTATGGACGTATCCGCGTACAAGCCGAATTGGAAGACATGGGGCGACATGTCAATCACAAACGGATTGAGCGCTTGATAAGGCTGGCGCACATACGTGGCGTTAGCCGCCGTCGCGGCTATGTGGTGACCACTCAACGAGACCGATATGCCCATGCTGTTCCCGATTTAGTGAAACGCCAATTTACAGCCAGCGCAATCAACCAACTCTGGGTTGCAGATATGACGTATATCCCTACGTGGGCAGGCTTCCTCTACCTTGCGGTTGTTGTTGATGTGTATAGCCGTAATTCCAATTCGCGTTAAAAACGATAACTGTGTTGGCATCGTCTTCGGTTCCTGGCCGTACTCAAATGTACTGTCTTCGTCACCTTATCCTTGCCGTCTTGTTCTCCTTTCTAACGCGAGCTGGAATAAGGTCGTTGGTTGGGCCTTTGGTGAACGCATGACTTCGGATTTGATGATCGCTGCATTGAACATGGCTTTGCATACAAGGCGGCCTGAGTCGGTGATTCACCATAACGACCAAGGTAGCCAATACACAAGTATTGCCTTTGGTAAGCGGTGCGAGGAGATGGGCGTGAAGCCTTCGATGGTACGGTTGGGGATGCTTACGACAACGCGAAGGCGGAAAGCTTCTTTGCGACGTTGGAATGCGAATTGATCGATCGCCGATCTTGGAAAACGAAGGCGGAGGCTAAGACAGCGATTTTTACGTGGGTCGAGGCTTGGTACAACCCTCACCGCCGTCATAGCGGCTTAGGGACCGCTCACCTAATAACTTTGAAAGGAGCTTAACGCACAGTCACATTACAGGCTATATTATGACATCCGTGCCATCTTCTCGAGAGACGGAAACTGTCCGGTGAATAGGGGCAACTCCAAAATCGGGATGATGAGTCTGGTGTACAACATGGTGCGTCTGGTGCAACTCACCAGACGTGATGGGGTAGCTGCGTCCGTAATTGGGAAAGTGGCATAAATTACCCGGAAAACGACAGAAAAATAACCAAAATCGCCCAGAATATGAGAGAAAATTGGATGTCGTAAAAATTGTTAATGCCGAAAGATTTGAAAACGCAAAAATTCAATTATTGGAGGTGTTCATGAGGTGGCTATTCTGGTTGCTGTTGCTGGTGAATGTCGGAATTTTTGCATTTTTCCAATGTGGTAGTTTGTTAACTACGGCAAACAATTCCGTGCAAAATCAGCCTGGATTTAATGTTGAAAAAATAAAATTGCTAGACGCTTCCGCCTTGTTGCAAATTCCGCCGACTGTGCCTGCGCCGCTCCCTCTCACACTGTCGACGGTAGAGCTGTCCGCAGCATCCGCAGTATCGCCAAACTCAGCAACTTCTGTGGTGCTGGCTACTCAGCCCGTTGTTCAACCCATGCAACCTATTATCCAGCCTGTATCGGCATTCACACCTACGCAATCAGTCAATCAGGCTTCCAGCATACCGTCTATTCAAATTGTCGCACCGCTGTCAACTCCCCCCGCAACTCAACCGCCAATTCCAATACCGCTTCTCACGCCTGCCACCCAAACTAAAACCGTCAGCAAACAGTGTATGGAGTGGGGTGAATTTTCGGGCGTAGAGCGCAATCGCGCCAATGCAGCGTTGGATAAATTGAAATTGAGTGAAGGCCTGGTACAGCGTCAAACCAATGCTACCAATAGCTATTGGGTGCATGTGCCACCGCTCAAAAGCAAAGCGACCGCCAATCAAAAAGTGGTGCGATTTAAAAAAGCTGGGGTGCGCGATATTTATGTCGTGCAAGACCCAGGACGCTGGCAACACGCCATTTCATTGGGGTTATTTAAAACCGAAGAGGCAGCGCACAGATATCACGCCGAGTTACGACGCAAGGGCATACAAAGCGCGGTTGTAAGTGAACTAGCCAACAACATTAAAATCACCACATTTATTTTGAAGAATCTGGATAAAGAAAGTGCTGCGAAAGTCCGTAAGCTGCACAAAGATTTTTTCGGAAGCGAGTTAAAAACGATTGCTTGCAATTAACCGAACCTCGCAGCAAGCAAGGGTGCTGCAACATTGACAAGTAGGCACTAAATCTGGAAAATGCCGCGCTCCTTATGGTGATTTCACAATTGCCAAAATGTAATAACCCAGAAAACAATTGCCTGTAAAACATTTCTGGCTACAAATCTTTCGGTGATATAGCTCAGGTGGTTAGAGCGCAGCACTCATAACGCTGAGGTCGGTGGTTCAAATCCACCTATCACCACCATTACCCCCTCCCAAGCAGTCCCAAATAGCCCCACAAACCCGCATGTTTAAACGCATAGCGGGTTTTTCTTTACCCAGATTGTCTTAATCATTCCCGTGCAATCCATGAAAATATACGGTATATTTGACGGTATAGCATCATTGCAAAAAGTCATATACCGTCAAAGGGGTGGAAATGAGCAAGCTGGCTGATGTCGCAATAAGGAAAGCGAAACCCGAAACGAAATCATACAAAATGGCTGACGGCGGTGGCATGTTCCTGTTTGTGCATACCAATGGTGGCAAGTATTGGCGCATGGATTACAGTTTTGAAGCTAAGCGCAAAACATTGGCACTGGGAGTATATCCAGACGTAAGCCTAGCTGATGCACGTAATCGCCGCGATGATGCGCGAAAGCTACTAGCAAACGGCGTTGATCCAAGCGAAGTGAAAAAAGCACAAGCAACATCAATTGTTGCCAATACTGAAAACAGCTTTGAGGTTATAGCCCGTGAGTGGTTTAACCGCCATGCGCCCAACTGGAAGGAAAACCATTCCAGCAAGATCATTGCTAGACTTGAAAAGGATATTTTCCCGTGGATAGGCTCAAAAGCAATCACCAGCATCAACGCACAAGACTTGCTGACAACTGTCCGGCGGATAGAAGCACGTGGTGCATTGGAAACAGCCCATCGTGCGCTTGCATGTTGCGGGCAGGTGTACAGGTATGCCGTGGCAACCCAGCGTGCTGAGCGTGATCCTACGGGCGACTTGCGCGGCGCATTACCACCAGTTAAAAATAAAAATCACTTTGCAGCTATTACCGAACCAAAAATGGTAGGTGAACTGATGCGCGATATAGACGGCTATCAAGGCTCGTATATCGTGAAGGGCGCGTTTAAGCTTTCACCCCTGCTATTAGTGCGACCCGGTGAATTGCGCAAGATGGAATGGGCAGAAGTTAACTTAGACAAAGCGGAATGGATTATCCCTGCTGACAAAATGAAAATGGGAGTGACGCATATAGTGCCGCTGGCAACACAGGCCGTGGCAGTGTTGCGCGATATGCACCCGCTGACAGGGCGTAGCAAGTATGTATTCCACGGCGAACGCGACCATAACAGGCCAATGAGCGATAACGCAATCAGATCGGCATTGAGGCGTATGGGCTGGGCGAATGATGAGATGACCCCGCACGGCTTCAGGGCGATGGCTTCAACCATTCTGGATAACATGGGCTATAAACAGGAATGGCTGGAACGTCAACTGGCGCATGAAGAACCGAACAAGATCAAAGCAGCATACAAGCGCGAAGCATGGCGAATGTACCTATCTGAGCGTACCGCCATGATGCAGGCGTGGGCAGACTATCTGAACAAGCTCAAAGCGGGTGCGGAAGTGATACCACTACGGGCATAGTTGCATAACAAGGAGGTAGAAAAATGAAACGCATAACACTGGCAATCATAGGCACGATAGCAATCTTTTCAACTTCACTTGCTGATGCGAGAACATAGCGCGGCTATATCAAGCGTGATGGGACTTACTGTTGCACCACACCAGAAAACCAACCCCGACCAACAGCGATTTCAATAATAGGGGATCAAAAACAAATAGCGGTAAGTAGCGCGATGAATTTAGCAATCCGCCAGCTTTCAACAAGCCAAAACGAATCAAGAAACAATGACGCTTGCGTATTCCGCTCCAAACTGGACACTGATTCCACGGCAAAGTGGACAGTCGTAATGTGACGTAGCACGCGGGATAACCGTGGCACTCTCGGATAATTTTCGGAGGCCACATGGCAAATAACAGGTTATCCATGCGTAAAATCACAGAAGCATTACGGCTACTCCATGAGTGCAGCCGCTCTCATCGGGAAATTGCCACCGCGATTGGGACGTCACCGACCACCGTTGGGAATTATCTGCGGCGCGCCCAGCAAGCTGGTATCACCCACCCCTTTCCAGAGGGTGTCACCGACGACGAGATCAACGCCCGTCTGTTTCCACCACTGCCCCCACCCGACATCATCCGGTCAGAACCTGACTGGGCGTGGGTGCATCGCGAACTGCGCAAGAAGAGCGTCACCCTCGATCTGCTGTGGCAGGAATACAAAGCCGACCATCCTGACGGCTTTCGTTATAGCTGGTTTTGCAAGCAATACCGCAGCTGGGTTGGCAAGTTGTCGGTCACCATGAGGCAGACCCACACGCCCGGCGAGAAACTATTTGTCGATTATGCCGGACAGACCATCCCCATCATCGATGGTCTCAGTGGTGAAATCCGTCAGGCACAACTGTTCGTTGCCGTGCTCGGCGCATCCAACTACACCTACGTCGAGGCAACTTGGACACAAACGATGCCAGACTGGATCGGCTCGCATGTGCGCACCGTTGAGTTTCTTCGCGGCGTACCCGAGTTGGTCGTGCCGGACAACCTCAAGTCGGGTGTTAACCATCCCTCGTATTACGATCCTGAAATCAACCCCACCTACCGCGATCTGGCCGCGCATTATGGTGTGGCGATCTTGCCTGCGCGAGTTAGAAAGCCACGCGACAAAGCCAAGGTGGAATGCGGCGTGCTGGTGGCTGAACGCTGGATACTGGCACGCCTGCGGTGTCAATTCCACGTCCAGTTTGCTGGGAAGTGGATTGCCTAACTTTGTTGTAACCAGCGGTACTTCAGCTTGGATGAAGCCAATCGAGCCATCGCGAAACTGCTCCATGATTTGAACCGGCGTGCCTTCAAGAAATTGCCGGGTTGCCGCCATAGCGTGTTCATCGAACTGGACCAACCGGTGCTCAAACATTTGCTACAGGATCGTTACCACTACGCGGAGTGGAAAACGGTACGCGCGGGCATCGACTATCACGTCGAAGTGAAGGAGCATTATTACTCGGTGCCCTATCGCTTCGCCAGGCTGGAACTGGACGCGCGCTACACCGCTGGCACGGTTGAAGTGCTTCATCGCGGCAAGCGCATTGCCGCCCACGCCAGAAGCTTCGTCAAAGGGAAGCACACAACGCTTCCGCCCCAAATGCCGCCGGAACATCAAGCTGTTGCCGGGTGGGATGCCAATCGGTTGTTAAATTGGGCACAGGGTATTGGCCCTCATACCGAAGCCACCGTGCAACACATGCTGAACGCACGCCGCCATCCTCAGCAAAGCTACCGCGCTTGCATGGGCGTGTTGCAATTATCCAAATCATTTGGCAATCCGCGTGTGGAGGCGGCTTGCACACGCGCGTTGAAATTGAACGCCGCCAACTATCGCAGCATAAACTCCATTCTCAAGAACGGTCTGGATCGGCAAGCCACAACAGCGAATTCATCGTCAGCTTAATCCTCCTTGCCGCTCACGCATCCCAATGTGCGCGTGTCGTTTCACGCACCTCGACATCACACGACTGGACAGCACGCTGACTCGACTGTTTGGCTGGATGCGAGTGGCCGAGGCACGCATGGTAGCCAACTTCCGGTTGCGTCCGGGGGATGCTAACAGTGCCAACAACGTATTGCAATTCATCGAATCCACACTGCATCACTTAGGCAGCAAGACCGTCGGTCTGCTGCGTGCGGATAGTGGCTTTTACGATCAAGCGGTATTCAAACTGCTCGCAGGTAAGGGTATCAATTACATCATCAGTGCGCGCCTGACCCGCAGTCTGCAATAAGCCATCATTCGCGATGCCTGTTGGTTTGCGCTGGAGACCGGATTGGAGCTGGCGGAGATCATCTATCAGGCCAACAACTGGGGCACAGCAAGGCGCATCGTCGTGGTACGCCAGTCAATCAAACGCAAGAACGCACCGGGCAAAATGCTCTCGCTATTTGCTGATGATCCCGATATCCAAGGGTGGCGTTACGGCGCGATAGTCACCAGCCTGAGCCTACCGACGGTGGAAATATGGCGCAGCAATCGGGGACGTGCGGACTGTGAGAGTCGCATCAAGGAATTGAAAAATGACTTCGGTTTGGACAGCTTCAACCTGAATAGTTGCTACGCCACCGAAGCGGCTCTGGGCTTTGCCATGCTCGCTTACAACCTGATGAGTACGTTTCGGCAGGCAGTGATGCGCACCAAGATCCAGCCAACGCTGTCCACACTACACCAACAAGTGTTGGCGGTCGGTGCATTCTGGAATCGCGATCCGAATCAGAACCAATTGTTGCTTGCGGTTTCACGACGACGAAGAGCTTGGTTTGATGGATTATGGTCGAATGCTGGGCATCCGACTGTGCTACCCATTCAGGCTAAATTCGGCTAAAGGATTATCTGGGTTCAACTCAGTATTGGGGCTTGCCGCTAATGTAACGCCGCCAACTTATGAATCACTCTACTGCGGCGATTGGGTGCACCCGATAGCTTGATTGGCAAGCAACCGGATAGGAAGGATTTGTTCTATGCCCCAAAGGGAGGCAATCCACTATGCGACAAGTCGCATGCGGAATTGTCACAGCCGCGAGGGCAACTGCTGGGACAATGCCCCGAGTGAAAGCTGGTTTGGCAGCTTCAAGAGCGAGCGGGTGTATGGTGAACGCTTTGAGACACGTGACGAAGTGATCGCCATGACGTTTGAATACATCGAATGTGTTTTACAACCGGAAACGGCTGCATTCGACGCTGGACTACAAGTCACCGATGCAGCTCTTGAATGATTGGCTCATCGCTCAGCAACAGAAAAAACTGGTAGCATGAACACCGCCTCTTGGAAAACGAAAAACTGGGGGGAAGATCATAAGTTGTTTCACAGGCAATAGCTTTGCCATTTCTGTCTACACTTGCGATAATTCACTCATCTTCAATTGAATGAAGATGGTTTTTGGTAAACGCACCATTTGCGAATTCTAAATATCTCCCATCAGCTATGAGCGAACTGCAAATCAGTCTTCTGGGCATAGGCATTGTTGTGGTGCTGCTCATATACATTTACGGTTGGTGGCGGCAACGCGGCTATCGGCAGAAATATCAAGAGACTTTTAGTCGGGAGCACGCGGACATTTTATACGCCGCACCAGAAGAAGACGCGCGCCACAGTTTGAATCAAGACACCTATCCAGAACCAGTCCAAGCGCAAGGCATACAGCCGACAGTGACACAATTCCAAGCAGCCACACCTGCCGTGTCCTCAACTTCAACCGTTTTAGATGAGCAAAAATCAGCAAGCACAGTTTTGATGGAAAGTGGCTGCGCGTTATTGGGCGATACTACGGATTACATTATCGAAATTAAGCTGGATCGGCCGAACGGGGTGGAGATGTTAACCAGTCTATGGCTCAGACGGTTTGATTTCGGTCATGACATCATTATTTGTGGCCTGAATACTGAAAGTAATACTTGGGAGAAAGTGATGGCGGAAAGCACCTTGCATTACGCTGCATTTAAACTGGCACTGCAATTGGTCAAACGTTCGGGCGCAGTGTCTGAGCCTAAGCTGGCGCGGTTCAGGGACGTGGTGAGTAGTCTCAGCACTAAACCTGCCGATCAAGTAATCGTGCCTGAGGTCGGCATTGCTGCCGCACGCGCTTTGAAGTTGGATGAATTTTGTATCACGGTTGATCGCATCATCGGGTTGAATTTGTTGCCGGATAATCGACATCAGATTCTCGGCACGGAAGTCGCGGAGGTGTGCAAGCAGCATGGATTTGTACTACAGGCTGATGGAGCTTTTCATTTGCTGGATAAACGCGGCCATACATTGTTCAGTCTATCCAGCATGGACAGCATTTCGTTTCAATACCATACGTTAGGGCAGCATGAAGTCAGCGGCGTAACGCTGCTGCTGGACGTGCCGCTTACTGAGCAACCCGTGCAACGTTTTGACCAAATAGTGGAAGTGGCGCGGAAAATGGCTAAGCAATTCAAGGCCAGCATCGTTGATGATCATCACAAAACGCTGGGCGAAGACAGCCTCAAACTAATACGCGAACAAATTACAGCCATTGAAACCAAAATGACGCATGGAAATATTGTTCCTGGCAGTGCGCAGGCACGCAGGCTATTTTCTTAGGAAGGTAGCACTTACAAGTGCCTTGAGCCACAGTCCTTCCATAGAAATACATCTTGACGTGGGTAAGTATCCCACTGATAATCCGACTACTCATTGAATAGCGATAATTTGTCTGATGTACTTATACCCACAACCAGTGTAAATGTCATAGTTTCAACTGGTTCAAATGTTAAGAGAAGTTTTTAAGGACTCGATGTCTGCAGAAAAAATTGTTTATATGGTGATTGTGAATGGTTGTTTCACAACCTACTAAATTTTAAATGAATTCTTCAGTACTAGACCGAATCAACTTTTTGCGGGCAGAAATTGAAAGGCATAATCAGCATTATTACGTGCTCGACGCGCCACTTATTTCTGACGTGGAATACGACCAACTTTTTCGCGAGTTGCAGCATCTCGAGGCTCAACATCCCGAGCTACAAAGCCCCGATTCACCTACTCAGCGCATTGGCGCATCCCCACTGAAATCCTTTGCTGAAGTGGTGCATCGCACCCCCATGCTGTCTTTGCAAAATGCCTTAAGCGAGGACGAGGCGCGGGCGTTTGACACGCGCATGGTGCAGGCGTTGGGTGAGGCAGAAATTGAGTATGCGGTTGAACCAAAATTTGATGGGCTGGCAATTTCATTGACATACGAACAGGGCGTATTCAAGCAGGGTGCAACGCGCGGGGATGGCAGTTTCGGGGAAGATGTCACGCAAAATTTACGCACAGTGCGAACCATTCCACTACGTTTGCACCGCAACATTCCCTTTATTGAAGTGCGCGGCGAGGTGCTGATGATGAAGCGCGATTTTGCCGAGCTGAATCGCCAGCAAGGAGAATCGGGTGAAAAATTGTTTGTTAACCCACGTAATGCCGCAGCGGGATCTTTGCGACAATTGGATTCGCGCATTACGGCGCAGCGGCATTTGAGTTTTTTTGCTTATGGAGTGGGTGCAGTGACAGGTGAAACATTGCCCACTACCCATGCCGCACAGATGACGTTTTTGCACGAGTTGGGCTTCCCCGTGCCATTGGAGAGGCGTGTGGTGAAAGGAATACAGGGTTTTCTGGCCTACTATCATGCAATCGGTGCACAGCGCCCCAGCTTGCCGTATGACATCGACGGCGTGGTGTACAAGGTGAATGCCATTGCTCAGCAGGAGCACTTGGGTTTTGTGTCGCGCGCACCGCGCTTTGCCATCGCGCATAAATTCCCTGCGGAAGAAGCCTTGACCACTGTGCTGGATATTGAAATTCAGGTCGGTCGCACTGGCGCGCTCACGCCCGTTGCCAGACTCGCGCCAGTGTTTGTCGGCGGGGTAACGGTGACCAATGCCACTTTGCATAATGAAGACGAATTGCGGCGCAAGGATATACGCATCGGTGACACGGTGAGTGTGCGGCGGGCAGGTGATGTGATTCCAGAAGTGGTGCGCGTTTTGTTGGAAAAGCGTCCACCTGATGCGCGCGAATTTGTCATGCCACAGCAATGCCCGGTGTGCGGTGGGCAAGTCAGCAAGCAGGCAGATGAGGCGATATTGCGATGCAGCAGTGGCTTATATTGCCCAGCGCAGCGTAGTGGCGCGTTGCTGCATTTTGCCAGCCGCCGCGCTTTGAATATTGAAGGGCTGGGAGACAAAATAGTTGAGCAATTAGTCGAGTCGGAAATGGTGCATACCCCCGCCGATTTGTATAACTTGAGTTTGAAAAAATTAGCTGCGCTGGAACGCATGGGTGAGAAATCTGCATCTAATTTACTTGGCGCAATTGAGCGCAGTAAGTCCACCACCCTCGCACGATTGATCTATGCGCTGGGCATTCGCAATGTGGGCGAGGCGACCGCCAAAGAATTGGCGCGTCACTATGCGACGTTGGATAATTTTATGCAGGCCGACAGCGAGAGTTTGCAGGCTGTGTCGGATGTTGGCCCAATCGTCGCGCAGAGCATTGTGAGTTTTTTAAGCGAGCCGCATAACCGTGAAGTCATCGCACAGTTAAGAAATGCGGGATTAAGCTGGAATAAAACAGAACAGGCAGGTGATATTTCGCACACGCTGCCTTTGGCTGGCAAAACTTTTGTATTGACTGGTACGTTATCAGGCATGAGTCGGGAGGAAGCTAAAGAAAAATTAGAAGCATTGGGTGCGCATGTCAGCGGTAGCGTATCGCAAAAAACAGATTATCTAGTAGCTGGTGATGAGGCAGGTAGCAAACTCACTAAAGCGCGGGCATTGAATGTGCAGGTGTTGGATGAACAGCAGTTGTTACAATTTTTTCATATTTAAATTTATTAATTGGAGAAATAAAAATGTGTGGTGGGCTTGATATGGCAGTAATCGCAGAACGGAAATTGCAGGTTTTAATTTTGGATGATGACACCATTACTCAGACTTTCATTCAAAACATGCTTAAAAAACTCGATGTAACAAATATTTAAACGGTGGGGAATGGCAAGCAAGGATTGACAATTTTAGCGAAGTCCCAACCGGATTTGTTGCTGTGTGATTTGGGTATGCCCGAGATGGATGGCGTGGAGTTTTTGCAAAAACTTAGTCAGCAAGATTTTAGAGGCGGCATTATTTTGATCTCCGGGTTACATGCAAAAATGCTGAGTGGCATGGAACTCTTGGGGCGCAAGCTGGGGTTGAACGTATTGGGGGCATTGCCCAAGCCAGTTACCAGCGATCAACTGGTTCCCATGCTGGCGGATTTTTGTCGCTAATCAGGCAAGCATTCGCAGAGTATGGTTATTAATAATTAGCAGGTCGGTTAGGCTTAATTAACTACCTGCACCGCCCCTTTAATGCGACAGTGCTTATGCGTTAGCGTAAAATAGTTCTCATTTATTTACCTTTTCGTATATGACCGCTGTTCGCACTCGTTTCGCCCCCAGCCCTACCGGCTATTTGCATATTGGTGGCGCGCGCACCGCGCTCTTTTCCTGGGCGTATGCACGCAAGCATGGTGGCATTTTTATTCTGCGTATAGAAGACACCGATGTAGAGCGTTCTACACCCGAGGCGGTGCAAGCTATTTTGGATGGCATGGCGTGGCTGAATCTGCAATACGATGAAGGCCCGTATTATCAAATGCGCGGCATGGATCGCTATAAGACAGTCATTCAGAATATGCTGGAACAGGGGTTGGCCTATTATTGCTACGCATCACCGGATGAATTGGAAGCCATGCGAGAAGCGCAGCGTGCACGTGGTGAGAAGCCGCGCTATGATGGCCGTTGGAGGCCAGAGCCGGGCAAGGTATTGGCTGCACCACCTGCGGGGATTAAGCCCGTGGTGCGTTTTAAAAATCCTGCTGCAGGAACCGTGAGGTGGAATGATCTGGTTAAGGGCGTGATCGAATTTGATAACACAGAATTGGATGATCTGATTGTCGCGCGCAGCGATGGCACGCCGACTTATAATTTTTGTGTGGTGGTGGATGACTGGGACATGAGAATTACCCACGTTATACGCGGCGACGATCATGTCAACAATACGCCGCGACAAATTAATATTCTTAAAGCATTAGGTGCAAACGTGCCAAGCTATGCGCATTTGTCCATGATATTGGGCGATGACGGACAAAAATTATCCAAGCGGCACGGCGCGGTCAGCGTCATGCAATATGAGCAAAACGGCTACCTGCCGGAAGCCGTGATTAACTATTTGGCGCGCCTGGGTTGGTCGCACGGCAATGATGAAATATTTTCGGCGGAGCAATTGTGCGCGTGGTTTGATCTGGATCACATCACCTCTTCTGCCGCGCAATTTAATACCGAAAAATTGAACTGGCTTAACCAGCATTACCTGAAGTGCGCGGATAATGGGCGACTGGCTAGTATGGTGCAGCAAAGACTTCAGCTACGTGGTGTGGAAGTGACAGCCGCCCCTGCACTGCAAAATGTTGTGGCGTTGTATAAGGAACGCATCGTGACGATCAATGAATTAACTGACGTAGCGGAAATTTTTTATATCGAAATACATCCCGATCCGCAATTGCTGTCCACACATTTGACGGCGGAGGCCGTGCCAGCGTTGCAGGAATTCGTGGCGCGCTTGCAGGAGGTTGCGTGGGAAGTGCCAGCCATTGCCGCCTTGATTAAGGAGGTGATTGGCAAGTATGGCTTGAAAATGCCCAGGCTGGCCATGCCGCTGCGCGTAATGCTCGCTGGGCAAACACAGACCCCTTCGGTGGATGCGCTGTTGGCATTGTTTCCGCGCGAGCTGGCTGTAGCGAGGATTAAGCGACATGTGCAGCAGCCATAAAAATCAACCGATAGAGAGAAATGCTGAAAAAATTCTTCTGCAAACTCAGGACGAACGGCAAGCATTTGATTCCGTTTGTGGTGAGCTTGTCGAATCATGCGTAGAATTACTCATAAGTCAGAAATATAGGCGACACTTGGATGTCCAAAGAATGACCGTACCAAGCTCGGGTTATTTCTGATTCTGTTCAATTGTGAATCAACCTGTTCAGCCAATTTCCCCCCCGTTCTCAAAGGACGACGCGCAGTCCCCGTTCGTTTTGCATCATTCCATACCAACTCATCTGGATTCAGCTCCGGCGCATAGCCGGGCAAGAAATGGAGTTGCAATCGCCCCTTGAGTGAAGCCTGACTTATGAGTAAGTGATGCGCTTTGTAATAGCTCATGATAATGCCTGGGCTTGCAAGTTGCCTATGCGGCGACCATAAGCAGAGCTGATTCGTCATGAAGGATTTATTACATAGTGTTCTAAAACAACTGATCGACAACGCTTTCTACTATGGTTTTTTCTCGTAGCGGTGGCAGGTTTTCCTGATAAAAATATTCTGTACGAGTTCCTTCCGGGTCGCGTAAGCCTTCTTCATTAATACGTTCCGCGACCATGCCGGGCGGCATGGTGTAGACCGCTTCGGGCACGTCTTTAAGGACGGCAGCCATGTAATCCATCCAGATTGGCAGTGCCGCGCCGCCGCCCGTTTCTTGCTCACCCAGGCTGCGTGGCGTATCAAAACCAACCCACGCTACACCAACAACTGTCGGCTGGAATCCACCGAACCATGCATCCATAGAATCGCTGGTGGTGCCAGTTTTCCCGGCTAAATCTTTACGACCCAACTGTGTGGCGCGAAAGGCCGTGCCATGATTCACCACATCCTGCATCATATTGACCATAGTGAATGCGTTACGCACATCCAAAACCCGTTCAGTATTTCCGCCCGCCGTTACAGGCGCAGCTTGGCTGAGTATTTTGCCGTTCCCATCTTCAATGCGTTGAATGAAGTATGGATGAATACGATACCCGCCATTTGCAAAAACCGCGTAGCCAGACAACATTTGTAGCGGCGTGACCGAGCCAGCACCCAGAGCCATGGTTAAATAGGGCGGATGTTTTGCTGCTTCAAATCCAAACTTGGTCACAAAATCCTGCGCGTATTGTGGCGTAATGGCCTGCAATATTCGCACTGACACCAGGTTTTTAGACATATACAACGCCCGTCTCATACGTATTTCGCCTTCAAACGTGCCATCAAAGTTTTTGGGAGACCATGCTTCCGTGGTCTCCAAGCCATCCTTATCAACCATCATCGGTGCATCGGTGAGGGGCGCATCGTTAATGACGGATGCCGGGGTAAAGCCCTTTTCCAGAGCGGCAGAATAAATGAACGGCTTGAAGCTGGAGCCTGGTTGCCGCCAGGCTTGGGTGATATGGTTAAATTGACTGCGATTAAAATTATAGCCGCCTACCAGAGAGTAAATCGCACCATCTTGGGGATTGCCAGAAACGAAGGCCGCTTCTACCTGCGGTTGCTGCACGATTTGCCAAGTCATTTTTGCGGTTTGTTTGACGCGAATTAATGAGCCCACCTGTAACCGCCGCTTCAGCGCAACTTTTTCGCCGGGCTGTGGTTTCGCAAACTTCGCGCCCTCTTCGTCTACCACGATGATCTGTCCGCCTCTGGTGTACACGCGAATGGTCTTGCTCTTGGTATTCATTTCCAGAATCACACCTGGAATTAAATCTTCATCGTCTGTGACTTCCAACAGGGCATCTTCCAACATTTCATCGGTGCTGCCTTTGGATAAGTTGATAAACCCCTCCGGACCGCGGTAGCCGTGACGACTGTCATATTCCAGTACACCTTTACGCAATGCTGCGTGCGCCGCAACCTGATCTTTCTGGCGGATGGTGGTATAAACTTTTATTCCCTGGGTATAGGTTGCTTCCTGATATTTCTCGTACACCACCTGCCGTACCATTTCGGCTAAAAAATCGGCTTTGATAGCAAACTCTGACGAGCCATTGCGCCTTACCAGTATGGGAAATTTTAACGCTGCGTCATATTGCACCTCATTGATATAACCTAGCTCGTTCATACGGCGCAATATATAGGCCTGACGCAACTGCGCGCGCTTAAGGTTGGTGACCGGATTGTAGGCTGAAGGGGCTTTCGGCAAACCGGCCAGTATCGCCATTTCCGCGAGATCTATTTGTTCCAGTGACTTACCGAAATATACCTGCGCAGCAGTTGAAAATCCGTATGCGCGTTGACCCAAATAAATGTGATTGATGTACAGCTGGAGAATTTCATTCTTGCTTAAGCTGCTTTCTATCTTAAAGGCGAGCAGCACTTCATTAAACTTGCGCGAAAATCTTTTTTCGTTGGTCAGAAAAAAATTACGCGCGACCTGCATGGTAATTGTGCTTGCTCCCTGCTTGGCCCCGCCCGCGGTGAAGTTGGAATAAGCGGCACGCAACACACTTTTAAAATCCACTCCGCCATGTTCATAAAAACGATCATCCTCGGCGGCGAGGATAGCTTTTTTCATTAACTCGGGTACTTCGCTTATTGTCACCAGCGCACGCCGTTCTTCGCCAAATTCTCCCAGCAGGTGTCCTTCTGCGCTATATACGCGCAATGGAATTTTAGGTCGATAATCAGTCAGCGTTTCCAGTGAAGGCAGGGTAGGGTAAGTCAACATGGCCGCGAACAACAACAAAAACAGGGGCGCAAAAACCAGGCCAGCACCAGCCAGCGCCGAATAAAACCACCAACGAGAATTCATAAGTATCAAAAGGACACAAGAAAGGGGGAAGGGTACAAGGCGTAATTATATCGATTCTTGACAAAAAATAGCTGCTGTCTCTAAAATGAAAATGCTCGAGTGGATATTTTTAAATATTCCATCTACTCAAACCTGTTTCCCGCCAGTGTCCTATACAAAGAAAACGGCTTCCGGTGAATTTCTCTGGAAGCCGCTTGTTTATTGGTGGGTCGTCGCGGACTTGAACCGCGGACCAAAGGATTATGAGTCCTCTGCTCTAACCAACTGAGCTAACGACCCAAACTTTTTGATACCCTTTTAGCTTTCGCCGTCGAGGAAACTTTTCAGCTTTTCCGAGCGGGAAGGATGACGCAATTTGCGCAGGGCTTTGGCTTCAATTTGGCGTATGCGTTCGCGCGTAACGTCAAACTGTTTGCCTACTTCTTCCAGGGTATGGTCGGTATTCATTTCGATGCCGAAGCGCATACGCAGAACCTTGGCCTCACGCGGGGTGAGCGAATCCAGAATATCCTTGGTTACGTTACGCAGGCTGTCATACACCGCTGCTTCAATAGGCACGAGCGTATGCGAGTCTTCTATAAAATCACCCAGATGGGAATCATCATCATCACCCACGGGGGTTTCCATGGAAATCGGCTCTTTGGCAATTTTTAATATCTTGCGTACTTTGTCTTCCGGCATTTCCATCTTGGCGGACAAGAGAGCGGCATCGGCCTCAAAGCCGGTTTCTTGCAGTATTTGGCGCGATATGCGATTCATCTTGTTGATGGTTTCTATCATGTGTACCGGTATACGAATCGTGCGGGCTTGGTCGGCTATGGAGCGTGTAATGGCCTGGCGTATCCACCATGTTGCGTAAGTTGAAAATTTGTATCCGCGACGGTATTCAAATTTATCGACGGCTTTCATCAGGCCGATGTTGCCTTCCTGTATGAGGTCAAGAAACTGCAAACCCCGGTTGGTATATTTTTTGGCGATGGAGATTACCAGCCGCAGGTTAGCCTCGATCATGTCGCGCTTGGCACCACGCGCCTTGGCCTCTCCATTGGTCATTTGCTTGTTGATTTCCTTGAGATCACGCAAGGGAATGCCGACGCGCAGTTGCAAATCCAGCAACTTTTTCTGCTGCTCAATGATGGCCGCTTGAAAGCGTAACAGTGCTTCGCCGTACGGTTTTTTAGCCGCAATTTCACGGGCAACCCAATCCAGCCTGCCTTCATTTTCCGGGAAGGTGTGGATGAAATAAGTGCGCGGCATGCGCGCTTTGGTGACGCAGATATCCTGTATTCTGCGCTCGTAACCGCGCACCTCTTCCACCAACTTGCGCATGGTGTCACACAGAGCATCGACCTGTTTGGCGGAGAATCTGAATTGCGTCAGTTCATTCGAAATACGTTCCTGCAGTTTGTTGTACTGCGCGCTGCGATATCCGTGCTTCTCGTAGGCCTTGCCAATTTTAATAAACAAGTCGTGAATAACCGTGAAGCGTTCCAGCGCATCTATTTTAAGTTGCGCCAGGTTGGCGGCGGCAATAGCTTCACCATCCTCCTCACTTTCGTCTTCTTCTATTTCTGCATCTTCCTCAACGTCGAGACTAGGCTCTTCAGTCAATACAGCTTCTTCGTTGGTATCAATAAATCCATCGACCACTTCGTCTATCCGCAATTCATCCCGGGCAACTTTTTCTACCAGGCTTAAAATTTCGGCAATGGTGGTGGGGCAGGCAGAAATGGCCTGGATCATATGCTTGAGGCCTTCTTCGATACGCTTGGCGATGACAATTTCATCTTCCCGAGTCAACAAACCCACTGTTCCCATCTCGCGCATGTACATGCGTACTGGATCGGTGGTACGTCCAAATTCAGAGTCAACTGTTGCCAGGGCGGCTTCTGCAGCTTCCACTGCATCCTCGTCGGCTACAACCGGCGGGGCATCCGTCATGATTTGATTCTCGGCGTTCGGCGCTTCATCCGTCACGGTGATGCCCATGTCGTTAATCATGCTGACTACGCCTTCAATTTGCTCGGCTTCCAGCATTTCTGGCAGATGATCGTTGATTTCGCCATAGGTCAGATAGCCACGCTCTTTACCCAGAATGATTAAAGCCTTCAACCGGGTGCGGCGTGCCTCTACATCCTGCGATGGATCAGCAGGTGCGGTCAATAGCGCGTCAGCTACATTTTGTTTGTCGGGATTTTGCTTGGATGTTGCCTGCTTATCATTTGAAGATTTTTTCTTGAGTTGCCGAGTCGCCATGTTGGTCGGTTCCCATATTAGTTTGCTGTAAATAAATTGAATAGGTGCGATGTTTTGACTACTCGATTTATGAGTTTGTGTGCAAAGGTTCAGTACTGCATAATAAAAAGCGAGCGCCGAGATTTTCGTGATGTAGATGCCATCGCGCCATAAAACGGTAGTTTTGCGCCGTTTGAAAGTCCATAATTATACACGAACTTGCGAAGTTCTGACTGTGCGCTTAGCTGCGCTGCAATAGCTGCAAATACAATGCGCGATCCTGCTCATTTAAACTACCCATTCCCGCCCCGTGCATTTTTGCGTGCAATGCCTGTAGTTGCTGTTTTTGATGTGCCTTGCGCAGGCTTAGCAATACGTCCTGAAATTCGTCTGTTGCCTTAAAATCATCGCCCCATTGCATAATTTCTGCCTGTTCTTTCGCCAGCAGTGGTGCGTAAATTGTGTCTTTAAAATGATGAATAATCGCAGCGGTGCTTACTTTTTCTTGGTTACTTTTTAACCATACAATCAAGGCCGCGATCACCTCTGTCTCCATGCCACTGATTTCCCAATCTGCTGGCAACCAGTCTGGGGACGCCGCATCCTCTGGTAACAGACTAACCAAGTCCGGTTGAAATAGCAGACAGCGCAGCAATGCGCGCAAATTAGATGCCGCTGGACTGGCCACTTTTTGCGTCACGCGGCGCTTGGGCAAGTCTATCGACTTCATACCATATAGTGCTTCTAATTCTGTCTGCGTAATGCCAGCCAAATCGGCCAACTCCTTACGCAATAGTAAGGCTGCTATGGGCGCGGTAATTGCGGTGAGCAAAGGTTGTGCACGTTGCAATAAAGCATTGCGCCCCTCTTGCGTCCGCATGTCCACTTGCGAAGATAATTCGCTAAGCAAATACTCAGATAAAGGCATAGCCTCGCGCAATAATTGATCAAACGCCGCCGAGCCGTTTTCACGCACATAGCTATCGGGATCATGTTCAGACGGCAAAAACAAAAATCCGAATTGTTTGCCATCTACTAATTGCGGTAACGTGTTCTCCAAAGCCCGCCACGCCGCCTTGCGTCCTGCAGCATCGCCATCAAAACAAAATACGATGCGATCTGTTAAGCGCGAAAGTTTTTGTATATGGAAAGGTGTAGTGGCCGTGCCCAGCGTTGCCACGGCATATTCAATGCCGTGTTGTGCCAATGCCACCACGTCCATATAGCCTTCCACCACTAACGCCATGCGGCTGGCGCGTATGGATTTTTGTGCTTGATACAAGCCATATAATTCATGGCCTTTTTCAAACAAGACTGTCTCGGGTGAATTCAAATATTTCGGCGTGCCTTTATCCAACACGCGCCCGCCAAAGCCGATAACCTGCCCGCGCGGATTGACAATCGGAAACATGATGCGATCACGAAAACGATCATAGCGCCGCGCCGCACTTTGTTCTGCCGCATTCTCGGTTGAGTCGTCTGCACGCTCAATCACCAGGCCTGTATCCAACAAACTGACTGTCTGATAATCGGAAAATACTTGGCGCAAATTTTGCCAACCTTCTGGCGCATAGCCTATGCCAAAGCGCGCTGCCACTTCGCCGTTTATGCCACGACGTTTAAGATAATCTATAGCGGCGGGAGACTGCTTCAGTTGCTCGCGGTAGTAGCGCACAGCCGTTTGCATCAGTTCATATAAATCCGGCGCGACCTTGTTCTGTATAGCACTCGCTGCGGAAGATTCGTGTGGCACGGCGAGGCCTATGCTTTGTGCTAACTCTTCCACTGCCTCGATAAATCCGAGACCGAGATGCTCCATGACAAAGCTGATCGCCGTGCCATGCACGCCACAACCGAAGCAGTGATAAAACTGCTTATTGGCACTGACGGTAAATGAGGGGGATTTTTCGTTGTGAAAGGGACAGCAGGCCGAGAAATTAGCACCCGCTTTTTTTAGCGGCACATACCGTCCGACCACGTCCACAATGTCGAGACGATTGAGTAAGTCTTGAATAAAACTTTTTGGAATCATTATGCTCCCGCCTTATACCCATGCAAAAATGCACAGGAGATAACGTGTAAAGCAAAATACCGAATCGGATATTATTCTTACTGCGTCAGAAGCCGCACAAGAAATGTAGCGCAAGGTAAATTTCGGCAAGGAAGGGGAGTTAACGTAAATGTTTGTTGCTTCGCAACCCTGCATTTCGATCTGAGGTTTAACGCCGTGACACGCCTTTTAGCGGGTTACTAATGCTGTTAGCCGCGCTTTGACTAAGGCTGAAACTTTGCCCATATCTGCACGCCCAGCCAAAACGGGCTTGAGTAAAGCAATGACTTTCCCCATTTCCTGCGGTGACTTTGCGTTGCTGTTGGCTATAGCTACATTCACCGCTGTATCAATCGCATCTTCCGACATAGCTTGCGGCATATAGGTTTGCAAGACGCTGATCTCGAATTTTTCCACGTCCACCAGATCCTGCCGGGCGGCGGCTTCAAATTGGCTAATGGAATCACGGCGTTGCTTAATCATCTTGTCGATAATCGAAATAACATCTGTATCAGTCAACTCGATACGTTCATCCACTTCGCGCTGTTTAATAGCGGACAACAATAAACGAATCGCGCTCAGTCGTGCCGTTTCTCTGGCGCGCATGGCGGTCTTCATGTCTTCAGTGATTGATTGTTTTAAGCTTATAGTCACTTGCTTTGCCTTCGCCCGTTCTGTTTTCAAGAAGCTGCCAATCCACCAGAACAAAAACGCCCGCAAAAAATTCGGGCGCAATGTGATGAACTCAGTACAACCCAACCTAATACAGTTTAGGCGGCAATACCTGATTAAGCAGACGCTTGTAATGACGCTTAACCCCTGCCGCCAGCTTGCGCTTGCGTTCTGCAGTGGGCTTCTCATAAAATTCACGGGCACGCAGCTCCGTCAATAAACCTGTTTTTTCTACCGAACGTTTGAAGCGGCGCATTGCTACTTCAAACGGCTCATTTTCCTTAACACGCACAGTCGTCATGAACAACCCTTATTCTAAAATTCAGGGGCGCAATTGTACCAATATCTCACACTACTCCACAACCTGAATTTATCCCCCCCTATCCGTCCCAAGTAATAACTATGCCAAACAGAGTTGTTTCCTTATAGTGAAACGCTGAACAAGCCCTTTGACAAGTTTAGGATGCACGGCAAGCATTTAATTCCTTTAATAAAACTGATTACCTTCCTTTAATGCTGAGCTGTAATTGCGCCATCCCAGGCATGGTGTAGTTACGAATTTCCGCATCGTCGGCAAGAATCTTGCGAATTAATTCTGCCTTATGTTTACGCATGGATTCATCTATTAGCGTATTCGCGGCGCGTTGCTGCATCACGGCGATGCGTTCGCTGCACAAACTCTCCAGATTGCCTAATTGCTCCCATTCCCCCTGCGCTGCTGCGATACGCATTTGGGTAGTGAGTGAGGAAAGGTATTCATAATCATCTATGTTGGAGTGCATGTTCAATATCTTCCCTTATATTATTGTGACTGCTCTGGACTTGATGGAAACGGATACGGCAGATTTAGACAGCGCAGCTTTGAGGTGTGAGATTTGAGTTAGTGGAGCTGTTTCGGGCGCGATAGCCAGCAACTTGCCTTGATATAAGTTGATGTGGGTCATGCGCAGCCACTCTTGAAGTCCAGATCGTACTTTTCTCTGGCATTTTCCCTTGGCTCTTCGTTAGTATATTTTGTAGTGGTGGTATTCATATTTATAAGCGCACTAACTTGTACAAATGACGGGGGCGTAGTTTGTACCCTATTCATGCTTGTATTTAGCTGATTAGTCATGCTGAGTTAAATAGTCATGGCAGATGACAGCGAATATTCTGATGGAGTTTTGCTGAGATAATTGACGATAGCAACGTTAAACTTTTCATAATCCAGTACATGTATGGCATCCCCCGTTTGTCTTTTAATCTATACACAAATGCTTAAATCCATTGGCCATTGAATAGTGGTACTATGAATACGATCATTAATCTCACAACCTTTATATGTCTATTGTTTAGTGTTTGGTGCTTGCCCCAGCATGCGCTGGGTACCCAGAAAAGTGATGATGGACTGAGATAGTAGAGGCAATTTATTCTCCTTCGCATAGCATTGAGTTACTCTGCAAATTAACGGATAAAAATTAAAGATCTTTAATAGATTACAGATAGGAAATTTAATATGGCTGAAAAGATTTCATGGTAACTTCCTGGATTTTATAGAATAATCAAATTGTTGGTTGGGAGGTTGCCAATAATTCCGTTGAATAGCCCTTGTTTCATCATACTTATTGTCATCCACTTCCTCATGGTGTAGTCCATGGGCTCATCGTAAAATAAATCTTTCAATCCTGCCAGGTAGCCAGCTTTTGCCAGTATGCATCATTAGGTGATGTCACTATTCCAAGCTTTTCTCCGAATTTATGGCTGACTGCAGTTCTTGATAAAAAATTACTTAGGGCACCTCTAATAAGCCGAGATTTTCCATTAGAGCCTCATCAAGGCGAATAAATTGGCGTAAATTTGGCTGGCAAGTCGAATATTTTTGCGGCATCCCACAAGCCTTGCATCCATACCCGTTGTTGCATTGTCAAAGCCAGATTCAAGATGGGCTTT
>CANJMS010000002.1 GCA_947475825.1 Nitrosomonadales bacterium | reverse complement strand
TTGGTGCCACCCTATAGGGTTTGGCACCAATTGGCACTAAACTAACCTCGGGTGCAGATAGGTGTTTAGCACTAATTCGCACCATTTCGCACCTCGCTAATTTCGGCACTAACCACGCCCATCAACTCTTTAACCTGCCCGCCTTCCACCAGCTTTTTAAGTTCGCGGTAAACAGCACTACTCACATATCTTTCGGCGAAGTGCGCGACTACATCTTTCTTTTTAACGCCCGCCCCTTTGGTGCGCAGCATTTCAACAATCGCACCGCCCACCTCACTGATACGCTTCCCGGATTGTTTTTCTGGTGCATCAGCAGGCATCACCACGCAGCTTGTGGCGGGGGTTTTCCACTTGGTCAAGCCTAGCGTCACAACATGAAGTTTGAACCCGATGCGGTCGCCCTTGGTGCTTAGGTCGCGTTGCTTTGTGATTTCTGCACACTTCCCAGCAGGTGAATCGGTCACTTCGATTTCAGTATCAACAGCAGCCCGCACGCCACTCCACCCACGCGCCCCGGCAGCGGCATTTTTTCCGCTATGGTGTATCAACAAAAAGTGCGCTTCACATTCTGTACGGATGCGGTCAAACCTTCGCACCACTAACCCCATATCCTGCCCGGCGTTTTCATTCGCACCAGCGGATAGGCGTGCCAGCGTGTCACCAATTATCAAGCGTGCCAGTTGCCCCTTTTGCTGCTCGATTTGCTTCACCAATTGAATCAGCTTGTCGGTGTCAGCATCCCCGTCAAACAGGTCTATAGGGCTTTGCACAATGGCGAAGTTCGGAACCTTAACTCCATGGTGTCGCTGATAGGCTTGAATGCGACTGCGCACCGATGCGGGCGATTCTGCGGCCAGATAAATCACAAGCCCCGGCTCTGTCTGTTTCCCCATCCATGGCACACCACGCGCAACAGCGCACGCCATATCAATAACTAAAAATGTTTTTCCTGAATTGCTGTCACCATAAAGAATGCTCCCATCGCCAGCAGTTAATACACCCTCCACAATTTCATCCGGCGGCGTAAATTCGTTTGTGAGTTCATCAGCGAATGCCACGCTTAAGGGGTAGTTGATAGGCGGCTCTGTAGCGCGTTCCAGCAGGGCGGCTAATGCAGCGGGGTCGTTATCCTTTAGATAATCATTTGCATCGTAATTTGAAGGCTTGTCGGTGGGCATCGCTGCCCACTGGCCAGCAACATCAGCGGCTATCTTTTCGGCATCGGCTTCCTTGCCACGTTCAGGCACTATCACCAAACGGGCGGCAGGGTATTTGTCGCGCAGTGACTTGGCCACCTTGGACATATTGCCAGCACCAAAACAAACCACGGCGGCGGCTCCCGATGCAGTGTTACACGCCCACGCTGTCCCGATTCCTTCGCATATATAAACTCGGTCGGTTATCTCGCCCACGGTAAAAAATCCAGAATTGAGTTGTGCGCCCGGAAGATTTAATTTTTTCCCTTTGTCCGGCGGAATGAATTGCAGCGTTTGCAATTGGTCACCGCACCAGCATGGCACCACCAGATAGCCTGTTACATTTTCACCAGCGATAATCAGCGGCTCGGCACTTGCCGGATAAACTCTTAACCCGTCCGGCTTGCCTCGTTTGCGGTCAATGTATGCTTCGGCAGGTGTCGCAGGTATGCACCGCTCCCAAACAGCAACAGCATTTGCACTTGCGGCTTGGTTAACGGGCTTGTGGCCGTTTATTTTTTCATGGGCAAGTGGTTGGCTGGGAAGGCTTCCATTTATCGGCTTGGTGCGTGTTTTGGCGGGGTCTTTCCAGCCTTGTGCGAATGCCATTCCGAAAAGTGTTGCAGGTGTCACCGCTCCCGATTCTGCAAACGATTTCCAAACAGTGCGGCATTCATTTTCACCGGAATAATTCCCGGCGGATGCGCTCCAGTTGTTGAAGTCATCAAACCCTAATCCGGCAGACTTCGCGGCCATGCCAGCACGTACCCACTCATCACGGGCGCACCCTGCATCCAGGTGGTGAAGTGCATCCGCAGCGCGTTCGATTTGGTTCACCATGGCGCACCCCACAACAGCAGGCAAATCAGCGCGGCCAATAGCACATAGTCTGGATGCACCACCGCCATGATCCGGCTTATAACAATAGTGGCGCGGGTCATTTTGTGCACCACGCATTTTTCCACTTGAATTTTCCGTCAATAACGCACGCATTTTCAATGGCAACCACGGCATCAAATAGTCGCTTGCGGTCTATTGGTGAAGTTGTCGAACCTTCCGCGCCCAGTGCAGATATGGCAGCCATTAATAAGTTTGTGGCAAGTTGCTCTGCGGGCTTATTCATACAGCTCCGCCTTCCAGCAAGACTTTAATCTCAGCAATTTTCCATGCTAAACGCCCTGAAATTCTGAGAGGTCTTAATGCCCCATTTTCCAAACACGCCCACGCACGAAGCGTTTGAGGCTGTCTATTCAGGTAATACGCGGCTTGGTCAGTGGGAACCGTGGGGCGTGTTACCTGCTCCAGTGGTGGGAAGTGTGCGGCGGAAGTTGCGGGTAATTCACTCATTTTTTTCTCCGTCCATTCCAGCGAATCTGGAATTTCTAGAAATGTATTTAAGTCCTGGGGAAATTCCCCACCAACAACAAATAAAAAAGCCCGCAAACCTATATGGCTTCGGGCTTTAATCAACTTTATTCAATACTGGGGAAATGTCTTTTTATACGTTCCCCATTTTTCCCACGTTCCCCACTCTCACTTTTTTTTATTTGCCCACCATAACTTCCCTTGCAATGCTTCGCGCATTATAGTTGCGGGGTTAGTGATAATTCCACGCGGCCCCTTTATGCCACGTTCCTGCATCAGCCCCATGACGCGGAAACAGTAACCACCAGTAATATCTCCAAGGGTGTCTTTAGTAGCAAGTGAATCGCGGACAGTTGGGGTTGCATTTGTGTCATGGTCAAAACACTCATCAGCAATCTCACGGGCTTGCGCTTTCCAATCACCACCACTTGAGCTTGTGATTCCCCCGGCTTCCACCTTCGCGGCGGGTGCGTTAGCAGGCATCAGGTGCGCCATATCCCGGCCTGTTACTTTGCCCAGTGTACTGACGGCATCCCCAATATTTCTTATGGCAAGTTCGCGCAGGTCTTTGGGGTCAAACTCTTTCAGTTCGGGGGAGTTTGGGTCGTAACTTACCCACATCCCTAGTGCCTCAAGCAGTTGCGCGGCGGCTATCTCGGCGGCTGTTGCTCCAGCTTGCCCCAAGGTCATTAATGCAGTGAGATATAGGCTATTGCTGTATGTTGTTTCGCTTGCCCAATGTTTCTTGAGCATCGCACGTTTTTCCTGTGCAGCGGGTAGGTGTTCGATTGCAACATCCCGCAATTGCGCTAACTGGATTCTGTTCATTGTTCGCATTCCTTTCAAAATACGCTTTCAAAATAAGGAACCCCCGTCAGGCCAGTGAAAGTGTCCGGCTTTTCGTCCGCTAAAACTAGGCGGGGGTAAACTCTGTCAGTGACGTTTCGCCCAATTCCTTAGCACGTCATTGATGCGGGTTTGCCAGCCGTTGCCAGTGGACTTGAATTTATCCAGAATTTCCGCATCCAGCCGCAGCGTTACCTGCTCTTTTTTTCCGCTGCCTAGTGGTCTTCCGCGCATTGGTCTAAATTGTTTTAGCTCTGCATCAGTTAGTGGCAGATTGTCGGGGTCGGACAAAGCAGCAGCAGTAATCTGTGCATCTTCTTCAGGCGTATTGAGCAGGATTTTTTTACCGGATTTAGTTGTTAGATACATAAAGTTTTTTCTCCCTGTTATTGGTCTTGCGTAAGCTGATTATTCGCCGCACATCTTCACGGTCAACATAAACCACGCAATACAGCCGCTCACCAACCGCACCCAATGCAATCATGCGTGCTTCGCCATAATCGCGGAGGGTGTCCTGCCATATCAATGCGTCTTCCCATTCCAGCTTTGTAGCTTCGGTCAACGACAAGCCATGTTTGATTTTATTCAGGACATCCTTGGCTTCGTCGAAAATTACTTTCATGCATTAGAGTAGTTACGTTTATTGTTGAAGTCAATTGATATTTGTAGTTACTTTTATTATTGCTTTTGCACCACCCGTAAACCCGCTTGCACTGGCACAAACTTGATTTCAGCCTGCTCTAATATCCACGCTTCAATTTTTACGTGCCACATGTGCAGCAAGTCGAGTTCCCGTTGTATGTAATGCTTTTCAGCTATCGCGCTGGGTTTGTGTCCCATAATCTGCGCAACAATTCCGGCAGGGACTTCCACCCACTCTGACAAGGTGCCAAAGGAACGGCGCAAACCATGCAGGGACAGTGCAGGAAGTGCGGCGGCGGCAAGTGCCTTGTTGTGTGGATTGCGCGGCTCTTCAAGCCTTCTTGATGCGGCGGTGGGGCTACTGAAAACAAACTCATTACGGCGCGGTAACCATGAGATTAAATGCTCCAGATAAGGGGTCAGCGGAATAGTGCGCTCCCCTTCCACCTTGTCGCGGATGGTCAAACTCTTCCACTGAAAATCCACATCAGCCCAGCGTAGTGTGGCCAACTCGTTGCGGCGCGCACCGGTTAATAGCAAGCCCTGCAAATAGGCGGCGATTACCGGATTGCCAATCTTTTGCACGGCTTCAAACCACGGCTTGATTTGCGCCCGGCGCAGGCAGTCGTTTGGCTTGGTTTTGGGTTTGGGCACCATCTTTTTTACATCATCGGCCTGACACGCACCAGCTTGAACGGCGGCACTGTAGGTTTCATGTTTGGCACACCATGTTAGGAAGGTGCGCAAGAAGCGGAATGCTTTAGCGGCAGAGGTCGGGGCTTGGGCGACTTCCTTTTTCAACCATGACTCAATGGCAATTGCGTCAAGGGCAGCAAGGCGCATGGTCATCAGCGGCACCAGAATACCGGGGCGGGTTTTATTTGGTTCGCCGGGGCGACGGCCACGGGTGCGCTTTTCTCCACCAGCTTGCACAAAATAAGCGTGGTGCGCTTTGTGTCTTTCACCCCATTCCGGCTTACCGTCTTTCATGGATGCGCTACGGTCAGCTATATAGACTTGCCACGCATCAGCAACGGTTACCGATTCGCTGGCTTCCTTGGCAATCAGGGCGTCGGCTTCGGCTTTCTTGGTGGCGGCGGCAGCGGCTATCACTTGGCGCGGGTCCATGCCTTGGTCGGTCATTACCTTGAGGCGTGAGGCTTCGGCTTGCGCATCCCCTATAGCCCAGTTGCGCGGGTCGCCTATGGTCATGCGGATGGTTTTATTGTTTAGTTTTGTTTCGAATATGTAGGACTTGGCTCCGGTCGCAGTAACACGCAACCCCAGCCCCGGTGTTTTTCCATCCCCATAGATGCTCTGCTTTTTACCCGGCTGACATTTGAACCCGTCAACCCGTGCCGCTGTAAAGTTTTCCCGTTTCATGCTGTCCACCTTTCCGTGTAGGCGCTGTGTAGGCAGATTATATCAATATCCCGGAATACCTATCAACACAAATAATATGATATTACTCTATATGTAATTGTTTTATTATATCTATAGTGTTTTTTATGAATGGCAATCAACAGATGGAAATACTTAAAATGACCCCCTCCTAAGGGGTAGGTCACACGTTCGATTCGTGTTCAGGGGCACCATCTTCTATAAACAATGTTTTTGCATGACTTATCTGCAGAACACACCCCTTTGCATGTCAGCCGAACACTGGCAGAATGCCTCCTTCAAAACCTCGCTGTAGATTGCCATTTCAAAGGAGATTACTATAAAAGCCCCTATCCGTATTGCTATTACAGGTGCTGCCGGTCAGATTGGGTACAGCCTACTATTTCGCATCGCTAACGGTGGCATGTTGGGACGTGATCAGCCTGTTGTGCTACAACTACTCGATGTCCCGCAAGCTCAAACCACACTACTCGGCGTGGCGATGGAGTTGGAAGATTGCGTTTTTCCACTGCTGCAACAAGTCATTATTACGGACGATCCTAAAGTTGCGTTTCGCGATGCGGAAGTTATTTTGATGGTGGGCGCGCGACCGCGCAGCAAGGGGATGGAACGCAAAGACCTGATCACCGCCAACGCGGGAATTTTTTCTGAGCAAGGCAAGGTGATGAATGAAGTCGCCTCGCCCAATGTAAAAGTACTGGTAGTGGGTAATCCGGCCAACACCAATGCGCTGATCGCCATGCATAACGCACCCAACATTAATCCTAAAAATTTCAGTTCGATGACGCGGCTGGATCACAATCGTGCCATTGCGCAAATTGCGAAAAAATTAAATCGGCCAGTGCAGGACGTTAGGAAAATGGTGGTGTGGGGCAATCATTCTGGCACCCAATATCCGGATTTGTCGCACTGTGAAGTACATGGCCCCACAAGGGGACAATGCAAACGTGTGCTGGACATGTTGCAAGATCACACTTGGATTGATAATGAATTTATTCCCATCGTGCAAAAGCGCGGTGCAGCAGTGATTGAAGCGCGGGGTCTATCCAGCGCAGCTAGCGCGGCTAACTCGGCCATTGCTCATATGCACGATTGGGTATTGGACACCCGCCCCGATGACTGGGTCACCATGAGCGTACCTTCTGATGGCAGCTACGGCATTCCCGAAGGTGTGGTATATGGTTTTCCTGTGACATGCAGCAATGGGCAATACCACATCGTGCAAGGTTTGGTCATAAGCGAGGCAGGGAAAAAACACATGCAGGAAAGCTATCAGGAATTGCTGGAAGAGCGCGAACATGTGCAGCATTTATTAAAACTTTGAATTGTTAGAGAGGCCTTAGTAAAGATTTCTGCTACTAAATTTTATCTGGCTATGACTGGTTATCTGGCTATGATGGGCACTCGCCTGGCCATCGCGCATAGCAATTCATAGCTGATCGTACCTGCCGCTTGCGCAACTTCTTCCACAGGCAACCCTTCCCCCCACAGCGTCACTGTGCTGCCCACCTTGGCAGCAGCGTGTGCACTTAAATCTATACACAGCATATCCATCGTAATGCGCCCTAAAATACGGGTGCGCCGTCCATCTACCAGAATTGGCGTACCACTCGGCGCGTGGCGTGGATAACCATCTGCATAGCCACAGGCCACTACGCCGATACGCATGGGATATTTGGCACTAAACAACCCGCCATAACTGATTGACTCCCCTGCTTCCAAATCACGCACCGCAATAATTTCACTCTGCAACGTCATCACTGGCTGCAAGCCCAGTTGTTGCGCGCTGACTTCTGGAAAGGGAGATGAACCGTATAGCATAATGCCAGGACGCACCCAATCGGCGTGGGTTGCCGGGTAGCGCAGTAACGCTGCCGAATTTGCTAATGATCGCGCTAATCGATAGGGGGCGACTTGTTGATTAAATTTTTCCATCTGCGCGGTTACACCTGTCGCTTCATCGGCATGAGAAAAATGAGTCATCAGTGTGATGTCGCGCACTGCTGGATGCGCTTTGAGTTTTTCCATCGCCACAGATAATTCATGCGCGACAAAGCCTAGACGATTCATGCCAGTATTCACCTTGAGCCACACATCCAATGCGGCGCGGCGCGGGTAAGCATCCAGCATGGCAATCTGCTGCGGGCTGTGTATGACGCTGGCGATTTCATATTCAGCCATGCGCGGCAACTCATCCACCGAAAAAAAACCCTCCAACAATAAAATTGTCTGGCGGAATCCAGCCTCGCGCAAACTCACTGCATCTCTTAATTCAAGTAAAGCAAAGCCATCTGCATCGTCCAGTGCATCCGCGCTATGCAATAGGCCATGCCCATACGCTTCGGCTTTAATAACCGCCATAATACGCGCACTGGTCAAGCGCCTGGCTAGACGTAAATTATATTGCAGCGCACTAAGATTAATTTTAGATCGAATGGGGCGGGACATACTCAATGATCATTAGACGTTTTTAATGTTGCGAATAATAGCAGGCATCTGAAGTTTATTTTCGCGATATAAACTGGATTTATTATGATGTAAATCGAATTTTCATGATATAAAACGATTCCTGAAACAATACCCAATCCGCTGCATGAATCGAGGTTTTAAGATTATTCTTGCGGCGCAATTTTTTTCCGCGCTCGCAGACAACGCCCTGCTTTTTGCTGCAATCGCCCTGCTAAAAGAGATGTTGGCTCCCGACTGGCACATCCCTGTGTTACAACAGGCTTTTGTCGCCTCATATATTATATTGGCTCCTTTTGTAGGTGCGTTTGCCGACTCGTTGCCCAAGGGTCGCGTCATGTTCATCAGCAACACTATCAAAATGGTCGGATGCATTGCCATGCTGGTTGGGGTCAGCCCGCTCATCGCTTTCGGCATCGCAGGTTTTGGTGCGGCGATGTATTCCCCCGCCAAATACGGCATTCTCACCGAGTATCTACCGTTTAATCAGCTAGTATCGGCTAATGGCTGGATGGAAGGTTTAACTGTGGCTGCTATTGTTTTAGGCGCAGTGATCGGCGGCGTGTTAGTCAACCCTACAGTATCCAGCACGCTGCTGAATTTATGGGATGTGCCTATGATAGAAACAGGCATTACCACCGCGCCCATGCTGGCAATCGCCATCATATTTTTCATATATATAACAGCGGCGTTATTCAACTTGGGCATCCCGCGTGTCCCCATCGATCACATACCTATCAGTCGCAGCCCGATATTTTTAGTCACCAATTTCTGGCACTGCTTTAAATTATTGTGGAAAGATCCGCTCGGACAAGTATCGCTCGCAGTCACCACTCTATTCTGGGGAGCAGGCGCAACATTGCGCCTCATCGTACTGGCTTGGGCAGCCGTCGCCTTGCAATATGATTTAGGCCGCGCCGCATATCTCACTGCCTGGGTTGCGATCGGCATTGCCATTGGCTCTGTCTTGGCAGCCCGCTATGTCAAATTGGAATCTGCCGTGCGTGTGTTGCCAGTCGGCATCGCCATGGGCGTGGGCGTATTAATGATGATCCCCATCACCAATTCCATACTTGCCATTGGTCTGCTCATCGTCATTGGCGCGATGGCCGGCTACTTTGTTGTGCCCATGAATGCGCTGTTACAACATCGCGGCCACATTCTGATGGGTGCGGGCAGATCCATCGCCGTACAAAATTTCAACGAAAATCTCAGCATCTTCGTCATGCTTGGTTTATTCGCATTGATGAATAAGCTGGATTTCAGCATCTACGCCATCATCACCATATTTGGTTTATTACTGTCTGGCATCATGGGTGTGATATATAAAAAACACAGCCACGATCAAGATCAGGGGCAGATGTAAACCACTTCCCCACACCAAGTATGAGCGGATAAAAAACGTAACATTAGCAAAGCGGCTATTATGTATTCTACCCATAGCAGGATTTAATCATTACCCGCCACCCTCTTAATCATGCACACCTCTCATCTGGCTGCTCCGAATTTAGATGCACCGACATTGCTGCAACCTCGTGGGCAGGTACTGGATGAAACCTACGCTACCTCGTTAATACCCGCACCTCGTTCGGCTGATAGCCACAAAGGGAATTACGGCAGCGTGGGTGTTTTGGGTGGCGCAGATGGCATGGTGGGTGCGGCTTTTCTGGCTGCACGCGCCGCGTTGAAGTTTGGTGCGGGACGAGTATATGTCGGCCTGTTAGCGCAACACTCCCCAACCGTTGATCTACAGCAACCTGAACTCATGCTGCATTCTCCGAATGAATTATTTAAATTTAATTTGAGCGTGCTGGTGGCAGGCCCCGGTTTGGGCAACACACCCGATGCTTATTTTTTGCTCCAGCGAGCATTGGAATACGCCGCACCGCTGGTGCTGGATGCTGATGCCTTAAATCTCATTGCCACCTATCCCGAGCTGGCTGAAATTTTGCAACAGCGATCTGATAACTACCCTACCCTGCTCACGCCACATCCAGGTGAAGCAGCGCGGTCGTTAGGTGTCAGCATATCAAGCGTGCAAGATGATCGCATCGCAGCTGCACAATCGCTCGCACAACAATTCAATAGCTATGTAGTGCTGAAAGGCGCGGGCAGCATTTGCATGATGCCGTCAGGCGAATATTTAATTAATACCAGCGGCAATCCGGGTCTGGCCAGTGCTGGCACGGGGGATGTGTTAACAGGCATGATTGCCGCATTGATCGCACAAGGTCTCATCGCCAGAGATGCCCTGCTGTTGGCCGTTTATGCTCATGGACACGCTGCCGATGAGTTGGTGAAGAATGGTATTGGACCGATTGGATTAACGGCAAGCGAGTTGATAGATGCAGCACGGCAATGGCTGAACAGTAAGCACGAGGCCAACAGATAACATTCTAAACCAGCAGCGCGATTTCCAATTCAGGCATCCTGCATTTTCGCCAGCAGAAATTCCATCGCATGTCCCATCCCGCCATAACCTAAAATCAAGACACGCAGCTTCATTTCAACCTCACACACTAAAAGTTATCCTGATAGCGCACCGTAATCGGGTAGCGCCAATCCTTGCCAAAACTGCGATCGGTCACGCGTACGCCAACTGGTGATTGGCGACGCTTATATTCGCTGCTACGAATTAAGGTAACGACACGCCGTACATCCGCTTCGGCAAAACCGCGCCTAACAATTTCTGCAATACTGAGATTTTGTTCAACATAACATTCCATGATGCCATCGAGAATATTGTAAGGCGGCAAGCTGTCCTGATCGGTTTGGTCAGGCTTTAATTCCGCGCTGGGCGGGCGTGAGATGATGCGCTGCGGAATAACGTGGCCCAAGGTATTGCGATAACCTAATGTGTTGCGATAATTAGACAGACGCACCACCCATGTTTTGCTGACATCTTTCAGCACCGCAAAGCCGCCAGCCATGTCGCCATACAGCGTGCAGTAACCCACCGCGATTTCAGATTTATTACCGGTAGTCAGCACCAGCGCGCCAAATTTATTAGACAGCGCCATCAGTAAATTGCCGCGTATGCGCGCTTGTAAATTTTCTTCGGTGGTGTCGGTTACGCTATTTTTAAATTGCTGGTGCAATGTGGCAAGATGCGCATCCAGTGCAGGTTTAATATCCAGTTCGTCATAGCGCACACCGAGCGTGGCAGCCATTTCCCGCGCATCATCCAGACTAATCTGAGCGGTATAAGGTGACGGCATCATCACTGCATGTACGCGATCTGCACCCAAGGCATCGACTGCAATCGCCAGCGTGAGCGCAGAATCTATGCCGCCGGATAATCCCAACAACACGCCGGGAAAGTTATTTTTTGTGATGTAGTCATGCACGCCCAAACACAGCGCGCGATAAATGTCGGCTTCTGGTGTGAGCGCAGGCACTTGCTCCCCAGCAATAAACTTTCCAGCACTCAATTCAAGTAACCCCAGCGTTTCTACAAATGCTGAAAATTGATGCGTCAACGCGCCCTCTGCATTCATGGCCCCCGTTGCATTCATGGCAAAGGAAGCGCCATCGAATACCAGCTCATCCTGCCCGCCCACCATGTTGACATAGGCGATAGACAAGCCTGTTTCTCGAATGCGCTGGCGAATAATTTCATAACGCGCAGTTTGTTTGTCGAGGTGATACGGCGAGGCGTTCAACACTAACAGCACTTGCGCGCCCGCTTTCTTGGCCTGCATGGCAGTGTGCGGTTGCCAGATGTCCGCGCAGATATTCAGCGCGAATTGGATGCCATCGACTTCAAACACGCACGGTAATTTCCCACGCGCAAAATAACGCTCTTCATCAAACACGCTGTAGTTAGGCAAACTGTGTTTGCAATACATGGCGAGAATTTTTCCATCGCGCAGCACCGATGCGGCGTTATAGCGCTTGCCCCCTTCGATATGCGGATGCCCTACCACAACGGTGATTCCATTTATTTTTTTGGCCAATTCATGCAAGGCCGATTTACAAGCCTGGTAAAAACCGTCGCGCAACAGTAAATCTTCTGGCTGATAACCACACAAACTCATTTCCGGCGTGAGTAACAGACTCGCTCCAGCTTGCTTGGCACGTTCGCTGTAAACAATAATTTTAGCGGCGTTACCAACGAGGTCACCCAAGGTGCAATTGATTTGAGCGAGGGCGATTTTCATTTTTTTTCAGCCTATGCTTTCCGTATGACAGGCACATCACCTGCATCCTGATCGCCACCTTCATCAGGCAGTGTAGATGGTTGCTCTAAATCAACGCGCTCGATTTTCGCAAATCTATCAGTAATTTTTTTGCTACTGATATGCACTTCCTCCACATCTTTACTGGCCTGGCGAATGTGGTCGGCAAGCTTTTTCATGCGCTCATCAAAGCGCGAAAAATCTTTGCCCAACTTGCCTAACTCATCTTGAATGATGTGTACCTGTTTGCGTGTTTCGGTGTCTTTCAACACTGCACGGGCAGTGTTTAATACGGCCATGAGCGTAGTCGGAGAAACAATCCATACCCGCCGCTTCTGCGCGTATTCCACCAGATCACGATGATGCGCGTGTATCTCAGCAAACACTGCTTCCGCCGGAATAAACATTACTGCGCCATCGCTGGTTTCGCCTGGGATAATATATTTGCTGGCAATGTCGTCCACATGGCGTTTTACGCCAGCCTTAAACAGCGCAGGACTGGTGCGATCCGCACCTTCGGCAAACATGCCCTCGTAATTTTCCAATGGAAATTTGGAATCCACCGCGATCAGTCCAGTCGGTTCCGGCAGCTTAAGCACACAGTCCACCCGCGTGCCGTTGGAAAAAGTATATTGAAATTCAAACGCTACTTCGGGCAGCAGATTACGCACTAAGCCTTCTAACTGCACCTCACCAAACGCGCCGCGTGAACGCTTGTCACCCAACAATTCCTGCAAGCTAACCATGTTGGTCGTGAGGCCATCAATCTTTTTTTGCGCCTCATCAATCGTCGCCAGACGCGACATCACACTGACAAAAGTTTCATTGGTTTTTTTGAAGCCTTCATCCAATCGTTCACTGACCTTGCCGCCGATTTGTTCCAAGCGACCATCCACAGATTTAGTCAACATGTCGATACTGGTGGTGAGTTGCTGCGTGGCATGACGCATGGTGTCTTGAATTAACGTTTGTCCGGCTTTGCCTTGTTCGGCCAATGTCTGGTGCAATTTTTCCAGAACCTGGTTGCGCGTTTGTGCCAGATTTTCGGTTTGAGCTAATTGCAACGCTTGCATGGCATCGCGTGTGGCATTCAATTCTTGCGCCACGGAAACACGCAAACGCTCTGCGGCATCTTGCGACGAAGCACTTAATCGGTCGCCCAATTTATTCAAGCCATCGTGCAAATCAAGCAGCATGGCACGATGCTGATGCTCCAGCACCTGCGCGGTTTGTGCGGTTAGCCTATATTGCATAACAATAATTGCAATCACCAGCACCAGCACTATCACGGCGACGATTAACAGGATTTCCAGCATGGGAGTTCTCTATAAATTTAGGTGAGTGCGCTTTATGCCTCTGGCCGCATGTGCGGAAATAAAATCACATCGCGTATGGAGGCACTATCCGTCAGCAACATCACTAGACGATCAATGCCAATACCCTCGCCTGCTGTCGGTGGCAAGCCGTATTCGAGTGCACGGATGTAATCGTTATCTTTGAACATGGCCTCTTCATCGCCCGCTTCTTTTTCAGCTACCTGTGCATCAAAGCGTGCTTCCTGATCTTCTGGATCATTCAATTCCGAGAAGCCATTCGCGATTTCACGCCCGACGATGAACAGTTCAAAACGCTCGGTGATTTCGGGGCGACTGTCGCTGCGACGAGCCAAGGGAGAAGATTCTGCAGGGTAGTCTATAATAAATGTAGGCTCGAATAATTGATGCTCGGTGAGCTCTTCAAACAATGCCAACTGCATTCCGCCCAAGCCATCATTAGGACGATATTTGGCCTTGAGATCCTGCAAAGTTTTGAGAATAAAGTCGCGATCATTTAACTGCGCATCAGAGAATTGTGGATGATATTTTTGTATGGCTTGATTGATGGTCAAACGATGAAAGGGTTTGCACAAATCCAACTCGCGTCCCTGATAACTAATCACTGTAGAGCCCAAAACTTTTTGCGCGACTTCAGCAAATAATTTCTCGGTGAAGTCCATCAGATGATGATAATTCCGATACGCCTCGTAAAATTCAATCATGGTGAATTCTGGATTATGCCGCGTCGATAATCCCTCATTGCGAAAGTTGCGATTGATCTCAAACACCTTCTCGAAGCCGCCCACCACCAAGCGCTTTAGATAAAGCTCCGGCGCAATACGCAGGTAAAGCTGCATATCCAACGCATTGTGATGCGTCTTAAAAGGCCGCGCCGATGCACCTCCCGGAATGGGATGCATCATCGGCGTTTCCACTTCCAAATAATTGTGGCGCATAAAAAATTCGCGTATCGCCTGAATAACTTTTGAGCGAACAATAAAAGTATTGCGCGTCGTTTCGTTGGTGATGAGATCGACATGGCGCTGCCGATACTTTTGCTCTTGATCGGTGAGGCCGTGAAATTTTTCTGGCAAGGGACGCAAAGCCTTAGTCAATAATCTAAGTTGCGAGACGCGCACTGAAAGCTCGCCTGTCTTGGTTTTGAAAAGCACTCCAATTGCGCCAAAAATATCGCCTACATCATGGTGCTTAAATGCATCATGCGTCGCCACGCCAGTATCATCATTGCTGATGTACAGTTGAATGCGACCACTCATATCCTGCACGCTGGCAAAGCTGGCCTTACCCATCACGCGCTTAAACATCATGCGCCCAGCCACGGCGACATTCACCGCCATCGCGCTTAATTCCTCGGTAGTTTTTTCACCAAACTCAGCGTGTAAATCTGCCGCCAAATGCTTGCGCTCAAAATCATTGGGGAATGCGATGCCTTGTGCGCGCAGCGCAGTGAGCTTAGTGCGCCGCTCGGCGATAATCTGGTTGTCGTCTTGAGATGGGTTGATTTGATCAGTCATGGAAACTCGGTCTGGGATAGTTAAAATTAGAGATAAAAATTATGTGCCGAAATAGGCAACCTTTATTTGGAGAGCTTGTGCCGCTTGCCGAAAAATATTATCCGCTGTGGCGATCTCGTGTGTTTGATGGGAATTGGCAATCGCCAAATGAATCGCATCCAGGCTGCGCAGCGGAAATTTTGGCAAAGCATCCATCAAATGCAGTGCTTCGGAGAAATGTGTATCCGCAACCGATGAAATGACGAGGAGGCCATCTTGAATGTCTGTGCGTACCTCGCCCATGGCGGCCTTTTCTCGCCCCGCTGCAATCTCTTTGTTGCGTCGTTTGCGTGCCAACGTACAGCGGAGTTCGACCAAGACCAACTGGCTGATCAAAAATGGCGCACTACCCACAAAATAGTTGTCAAAAATATCGCTGTTGGCTTCGGGAACGTAGCGTTTCAGCAACGCGCTGGTGTCGAGATAAATCATGCAATAAATTACTTAGTCTCGTGCGTCACGGTCTTCCCTGATCAACACTTCACTAGGGATTTCCTGGAAAGGCATCGTGGCGCGGAAAGCGGCCAACGAGCGCACTTTTCGTTTTGGCGCAGCCACCGACTCCAGCGGCAAAACGCGCGCAAACGGTTTGCCGTGGTGCGTCAACAGCACTTCGCCGCCCTGCTCTAATGCCTTATGCAAAACATCATAACCTGCGCGCATTTCACGAACGCCCAAGGTTCTGACCCCGCCAACGCTGGCGGATTTGGCCGCGCTCAAGTTTTTAGTTTCACCAGCACTCGCTTTGCTCGCTCTCATGAGGCTCTCCTGATAAATTTATTTTACGGTTTGCATTGTGACACAATTTAAAAAATGTGTCACAAATAATTTTATACTTGCACATTACATATCTATGGAAGAGATGTCTCCCACTCCCCTTTCGCGCCGTCACGCCGCCCACTTCCTGCCATGATTCGCATAGTCGAGCATCAGGTAAAACACGTTGTCGCATTTCTCCCTGAATAGCACGCGGTCGTAGCTTTCCGGCAGGTTGCTGTCCAGCACTTTCTCGACAGCAGAGCGCACCATCTTCTTGGTTTGCGTATCCTTGTACCAGTCCTGCACCAGCACCTTGGGCTGCTCTTCCAGCAAACGACGCAGCAGAGACTTAGCTGCGAGCCTCACCTTCTGCGTCTCCTCTTGCGTCATCTTGTCTTTCTTCAGCAGGTCGAACAGCTCCAACTCGTCTTCCGTCAGCCCCTCACGGATATGCCGCTCTTCCTCTGCGCGCAAATCTTCGGTGAACTTTATCAGCTCTTCATAAGAATTTTCGGTGGATGAGCCGCCAGAATTGTAGGCGTCGATAATCTGTTGCAACCGCTGCGCAAAGTCGCTACGCGTCGCATTCTGTTGCAGCATCAACTCCAGCTTGTGTTGCAGGAAAGCGCGCAGGTCAGTGATTTCAATGTTCTTGTAAGTAGCCTCCTTAAATTCTTCGCGCAGCTTGTCGAAGTTGATCTTGCTCAAGTCCCAGACTTTGCCCTTCTGGATGATCTGATATTCCGCGTTGTATTGCCGTGCCTTGAAAGCCTCCGCGTCGTTTACCACCACGCTCTCATCTAGCAACTCGGCAATTTTCAGGCTAATCGCGTCGATGTCCTTCTGCTCGATGAGGCTGTCAATCACTCCGCGCAGATATTGAAACACTGCCACCTCGCGCACTCTGCTTTGCTTGCCGCGTCCCATGATCTCCGGCTTGCACGCCTCATACAGCGACGAAATAGTGTTCTCGTATACATTAAAACCCTTGCGCCATTCATCGTTCGCCAGCAAAGCATTGGCAAAGATATTAAAGCGACCAAGTTTTTCGAACACATCGTCGCTGCCCAGCACTTCGCGCAGCGCAACTTCTTTTTCGTGGCAGAACGCCAGGCCTTGCTCAATCGCATCGTCCAGCAATCGGAACAATTCCGCCTTCTCCTTCACTGGCGGATCAATCTCATCGCCGCCCTGTGCGTAGTCTTTCAGCGCCAGCTTCATGTTACGGAATACGTTGTAGTAATCCACGATCTCGCCGTTGCGCTTCTCCACCCCGTTGATCTTCCACGAGGTGACGCGGTTCGCGCGCGCGATGGTCTGCATCAGGGTATGACCCTGCATCGGCTTGTCGAGATACAGCGTCGAAAGCGTGGGTGCGTCAAAGCCCGTCAGCCACATGGCGCACACGAACACCAATTGGAGCGGACTCTCCGGGTCTTTGAAGTTGTATTCGATGTCGTGTCCGTTCGCATCCAACTTGTTCATGCGTGCGCGGTGCGGTTTGATATCCAGCCCCTGTGCGGTGAACCTCGCCTCTTCGTCCGCATCTTCACTGACCACCACAGCCATTTCCACCGAGCGCATGTACTCTACAATCTTCTTCAGCCGCCGCTTCTCAATGTCGTTGGTCGTTTTACTGATACGCCCGACCAGCTCCTTCAAGGCGGCCTTCCATTGATCCTGCACCTTGTCGTACATTTTCACGGCGGTAAACTTGTCCACCGCCCCAAACAGCCCTTTGCCCAGATAGCCGCGCCGGGGGAAGTGATAGACGATGTCCCGCGCGATCTTCTCCAACCGGTCGTCGCGCTTGATGACCTCAACCTCTTTGGAAAAACGTCGCTCCAGCTTGGCCTGCTGCGCCTCATCCAGATTCTCGTTTTCAAGAATTTCGTAGAATTCCTCGCTCAATCCTTCGTTCTGGATCAACACCTCCGGCACGCGCTTTTCGTAAAACAGCGGCACCGTCGCGCCATCGTCCATCGACTGCTGGAAGTTGTATTCCGAAACGTAACCGCCAAACCACGCATTGGTTTTGCGCTCGCGCCCCAGCAGCGGCGTGCCAGTGAAAGCCAGATAGTTCGCCCTGGGCAAACCCTTGCGCATGTTCTCCGCCAGCGACTTGTATTGCGTGCGGTGCGCCTCGTCCACGATCACGATGATGTCGTTGCGCGGCGATAGCTCGGGATACTCCCTGCCTTTGTCCCAGCGGAATTTCTGGATCAAGGTGAACACCAGCCGCTTGTTTTGGCCTAAGAATTTGCGCATCTCCTCGCTGTTCTTGGGCTGCGCGGCCTCGGCCTCGCTGACCGTGCGGGTGTTCAAGAAATTACGATAAATCTGCCCGTCCAGATCGTCGCGATCAGTCACCACCACAAAGGTGAAATTGCCGGTCTGTTTGCGGAAGATTTTGCGCGCATAAAAAATCATCGAGAAACTCTTGCCCGAGCCCTGCGTGTGCCAGAACACACCGAGCTTGCCCGCTAACTCCTCGCGCTTGAGGAAGGCTTCATACGCCCGGTTCACGCCGATGAACTGGTGGTTCTGCGCGATGATCTTCGAACTATCCTTGTAGTAGAGAATGAAATTCTCCACGTAGTCCAGCAGCCTCTGCCTTGGTAGTAAACCTTCGATCACACCTTCCAGACTGATGCCCTGCTCGCGTATCGCGGCGCGGTCGATCTTCTGCTTCTCGTCATCCGCGCGCAGCCAGTTGAAGAAATGCTCCCACTCCGCCGTGATGCTGCCCACCTTGGTTTCGATGGCGTTGGACAGCACGCAAAAGGCGTTGGTCAGGAAAAGCTGCGGAATTTCAGCCTTGTAATTCGTCAGGTTGTCGTCGTAGGCATTGCGCAACTTCACGTTCGAGTTTTTCAGCTCGATAAACACCAGCGGTATGCCGTTGACGTAGAGCAATACATCCGGGCGGCGGAAGCCGCGCTCGCCCTTGATCCAGAGCTGGGTGACGGCCAGATAGCGGTTGTTGCTTGGCTCGTTGAAATCCAGCAGCCGCACCAACTCCTGCTGCCGCACGCCCTGCGCGTTGTCGAATTCCACCGGGATGCCGTCGCGCAACAGGCTATAAATTTCCCGATTCGCGGCGATCAGCGTCATTGCCTGCCGACGGTCGAGCAACTTATCCAGCGCATCCTCAATGGCTGTAGTTGGGATGTCCGGGTTCAGACGGATGGCGGCTTCCCGCACCCGCTCCACCAGAATCACATCGCGCTTGTTGGCTCGGTTTGAGCCGTCGTTCAAATCTTCCGCATCAGCTGTGTAGCAGTCGAGCGCGTCGAAGCCGTGCAGATGCTGGAGCTTCTGCACCAACGCTTGCTCGATCTGATCTTCGGAAATAAAGTTAGGCATAGCCAACCCGCAAGCTTTGTGTTAAATTCTGCCCAGTCTGGCCAGAATTAACGCCAGGAATAACGGAGGTTATCATGCACAGCGAATGGCAACTGCAAGAAGCGAAGGGCAACTTCAGCCAGCTTATCAAGAGGGCAGCGGGCGGCGATGCCCAAACGGTCACCGTCCACGGCAAGCCCACGGCGGTAGTTGTTTCGGCGGAAGAGTACGCACGGCTAACCCGCCACCGCACCAAGCTCTCCAGCGCGCTGCTGCGTCCCGACCTCGCAGCCGAAGACCTGGACATTTCCCGCAGCCGCGACACCGGGCGCGACGTTGAGCTATGAGCTGGCTGCTGGATACCTGCGCCTTGTCCGAATACGCCAAAAAAGCGCCCGCGCCGAAAGTGATCGCCTGGCTGGACGAGCAGGACGAAGCCAGCCTGTTCATCAGCGTCATCACGCTGGGAGAAATTGAAAAAGGCATCCTTAAATTGCGCAAAGCCGACCCGCGCCGCAGCCAGAAACTTACCGCCTGGCTGGGCAAGGTGGAACAACGCTTTGCCGGACGCATCCTGCCGCTCGATGCCGCCGCGCTCCACGTCTGGGCGCAAATCGCCGCGCACACCGAACTGGCCGGACAACCCATGCCGGTGATGGACGGCCTGCTCATGGCCACCGCCCAATGCCACGGCCTCACCGTGGTCACCCGCAATGTGCAGGATTTCGCGTTGTACCCGCAGGTGTTTAATCCTTGGGCGCTGTAACAGCTCAGGCTGCATGAGCGGCCTCCGCCATGCCGGGTGGGAACTGGATGTCGAGGTTTTCGACGGAAAGTTTGCCGGAAATGAGGCGCGGGAGAAGCATGTTGCGTGTTTTTCGTAGCTCGATATTCGCCAAGCTGATGCCGTCTCGCATTTCAATAATCGGCTTAACTATGTCTTCAAACTTTTTCTGCAATTCGTCTGGTGGCAGGACGATTGTTTGATATTTTAGAAAGCTTTCGAATTGGTAATTGCTTATACCCGTTGACTGAATCTGATAAATCCCAACCAAATCGCAGTCGTAATAAAGCTTCATAAAATATTTCATGAAGTACGGAGAAACCAATTCTCGACGGAAGCGTATCTGTTTGCAAAAACTTGCGGCTATTACTGGCGCATTGAAGTATTTCAGCAAGTGCTCTGTTATGAAAACGTTCCTACCCAGCAGTTGATTCGTGCTTACACCTGAAACTTCAAAAACAAAATCGCCTGATTGCAGCGTCCGGGATTTCAAGTTTGATGGCTTGTGAAAGCGATATGGACAATCCTCGAATTCTCCAGCCTGAATATCAGGAATATCCGTTCCACGAATAACAAAAGCTGCCTCGCTGAAAGTCGTTGATTGGTCATCTTCGCCCCAACCTCCACCAATGTAGTACTCAACGATTTCGCTAAATTTTTTTACTGTCCACTGTTCTGGCACCCCTTTTACGAACTTCACCTGTTTGTGGCCAGGAAAGCGCTGGCGAACAAACCATTCTCTGTATATTTCCTCGGCCTGATTTTCCAGTAATGCGACGCGCTGCCGGTTGTTTTCAATTAGATCGTCACAAGCGGTAAGGATTGCAGCAATTTTTCTTTGGGCAGCTAAGCCTGGAACTCTTAATTTGATCTTTTTCAGAAAAGAAGCATCTGCTCGCTGCCTTCCACTTGCTCCGACCATGCTATTAATTGCATTTTTCCAAACCAAATCACATTTTGCCAAATAGAACAAAAAATTCTGATCTAAGAGTTTGTCCTTCGCACGAAAAACAAAAAAATCAGTTGAGCCAAAACCACTTTCATTATTTGCTGTCCTGACTTGCGCAATTTTCCCATTTTCCAAACACGGCGTAATGCGCGCTAATAAAACATCTCCATTAGCAAATTTAGAACAACTGGAATTCTCAAATTTTCTACGCTGTGTATTTTCAACGTATCGGCTTTTTGGATTAATCACATCCATCTCTATAAATGGATATTCCTCTCCCTTTTTCAAACCAATCTTGGGCGGAAACTCCACCAATTCACCAAAGCGATATTCGTTCCAGTTAATCATTCTTCACCTGTAAGAAGCCGAATATTCTGAGTTATGACTTGCGTATTCCACGCGCATTCTGCCACCCAGTCCACGCGCATTCTGCCACCCCTGTCAGGGAGCGCCGCAAGATAATATTCACCTACCACTCGTCCTTTTTTCGGAGCAAGGGACGGATATGGAGAAGTTGTCGATGCGTAAAATCAGAGAAGTACTACGTCTGAAGTTTGAACTTGATCTGTCGGTACGGCAGATCTCCATGAGCACTCAGGTATCCAGGCCATCGGTCACCGACTATCTGCGCCGTTTTGCAATGTCCGGCTTGTCCTGGCCGCTGCCAGCAGAGCTTGCCGATGCGGTCCTGCTGGTGGCGCGTGGCGACGAATCCGCCAACCAGAATGCCAAAAGCGGCTGCCAGCAGAAAGACGGAAATTGCGCTGGCCGCGGTACCCAGGGACAAGCCGTAAAGTTGCTGCAATATCGGCGTGCCAAAATTCTGCAAGGTACCGAATGCAGCAGATGTCATCAAGAAAAAGCCAAAACACAGCCACACCGCGCCGACACCAAGAAACGAGAACGTGCCATGCACCGGCGCACCCGCAGTGGCGGCAGTGGGCGTTATTTCGAGCTGGTGGCGAAACAGCCAGAGTGCTGCCAGCGCAGGGAGCGCCATCAACCCGGCGGCAACCGCCGCCATCTGCCACCCCGCCAGTGTCGCAATGCCGGTCAGGAACACAGGCGCCAGCGCCCATCCGAGATTGCCCGAGATGCCGTGGACCGAGAACGCATGACCCAAGTGGGCTTCCGCGACCTTGTGATTCAGGACGGTGAAATCGGCCGGATGCAACACGCTATTGCCCAGCCCCGCCAACGCGGCAACCGCAAGCAGATCGCCCAGTGTATGCGCAAGCAACCCCAGCCACAGACCGGCGATCAAGAAACAGCTCATGCCGAACAACAGCACCCGCAGGGGCCCGAATCGATCCACGGCAAATCCCGCCAGCGCCTGTCCGATACCGGAGACCACAAAAAAGACCGTCACAGTAAGACCGATCCCCGAGAAATCAAGACCGAAAGCCGGCATCAGCCACGGAAACAGCGGCGGAAACAACAGATGGAAGAAATGCGATGTGCCATGCGCCAGGCCGATCACCGCAATGACAGAAGCATCGCGTTGAACCGGCGGATCGATTGTTGTGCTGACACTACTCATGGATGCATGACCAAAAACCCAAAGCCACAGAAAAAGCCAAAGAAAAAAACAGTGATCGCAAGAGGCCTCCGTGTCATTGCTAGATTGCCCAGGGTGAAACGCTGAGCGCTATGCTGAAGTTGCCAAGTTTCTTGCCCGGATAGGATACCGCAAACCGAAAACCGAAAACCGTGGTTCGATGTTGCCAAGTGATGATATGGGGACGGAGCCCAATTAATCTAAAAGAATAAGGCACCGTCCCCATGTAATTTAGTGCACTCCAGTTTTCCAAATTGGAAAAGTAATTGTGCCTAATTGCGAGCACCTGTTGGAATGTAAAGGGACTTTGTTTCATCTTTATACTCAGTAAGTAGTGGAATTGATTTCAGCCAGAACTCAAATAGATTTGTCGTTATTCGTTCACCATGTATCCGCAGGCTTTGCGGCGATCCGTGAGAACGCGTCGATACGGTTCTTTTCGACAAAGCAAAAACGATATGTGTCGGCGTCAGCGACGACAGAGATTGGTTGGTTCCCTTGATCCGATGCAATCAAGGTGGGCGTAGTAAAGCGTCGCTCATGGACATTGGAGAGGTAACGGTCGGCTGCGATCCGTTTCATCTCCCCTTCATCGACAGCTCCAAGCAATGCGAACTCCAACGCTTCGCACAGGCTCGTCTTCCCGCTGCCGTTGGGGCCATAGAACATGACAATCCGCTTTTGTAGATCAAATGGCTCGGCGTTGCGGAATCCTCGGAACGGACCCACGGTCAAATGCCGCAAGTTCCGCCAGACCCATGCTCCAACGGCCACCGTCGGATTTGGTGCGGGTGGGCCCTGGTCCGTCGTGGGTAGCATCCGGCGAGCTAATTCCGCAAGTACGGTCGACCGCTGGCTGTGTTGTAGCGAGCTCGCGGCAAGAGTCGCGAAATTCGCCAAGACGATATTTGCGAAACGCCGAACGTCTTCTGACGCACCCCGGGCCGGGACGTGAAGCCAGTTCACGAATTGCTGAAAGTCGTGCAAAGCGGATGTCATCCTTGTCCTCCTGACGTCGCATTCATTGTTAATTTGAACATACCGATACCAGCAAGCTTACAGAATTAAGCGGAATTATAGTTGCTACACGAAAATATTCTTGACTGTATCCTCTCGCTTCCGACCCTAGCGCCGTGAAAATTGATCCATAAGCGGCATGAGCCCTGCTATGATTGTTATTGATGGCTATCGACTTGCAAATCCTAGGCTCCAAGCTTTCCAAATATCGCGGTCAGCTCAAAGAGTCCATCGCCGACGTCGCATCTTCGACCGGTATTGATGCTGCGCGACTGATCTCCATCGAAGCTGGGCAGTCCGAACCCACTGGTGACGAGGTGCTGATCTTGGCGGATCACTTCCGCTGCGACTTTAAGTTTTTCATCTCCAACGAGCAGGTCGCACCGTTCGAGCAAACAGAGACGCTCTACCGCGCTCACGGCGAAGACTTCACCAAGGAAGATCGCCGGGCCATTCAAGATTTTCTCTACCTTTGCGAGACGGAAGACTTCCTGATGCGCGAGCTTGGATGTCCGCCCAAGGACTTTTCTTTTGTCCCGACTGGCGACTACTACAAGGGCCACGGCGAGGCCGCTGCTGCACGGCTACGGGGCGTTCTTGGGCACGAGGACCACGCTGTACCGCGTGATGTCTACGCCGAATTTCGAAGTGTTGGCGTCCATATCTTCCGCCGTAAATTGGGGAACTCCAACATTTCAGACCTCTTCATCATGCATCCGATTGCCGGCAAATGCGCACTGGTAAACCACAGTGAGGACATATATCGCCAGAGATTCAGCGCGGCGCACGAAATGGCACATGCAATATTCGACTCAGCGCAAGGCGCGAGCGTTAGTTTCGAAGGCACCAGTGCAGGGGACTTATTGGAGCTTCGCGCCAATCGCTTCGCATCGTGCTTTCTGATGCCTCCGGCCTTCTTGTCAAAGCTTCCATCACCATCTCAGTGGACGGATGCTGACTCGCTACGATGGGCCAACGAGTTGCGCGTAAGTTGCATTGCCTTCGCCATTGCACTCAAAGAGGCTAAGCTCATTGACAAGACCGCCTATGATCGCATCAGACACTTGCGCGTACCGCACGAGGCAAAGATCGATCCCGAGTTACCCGAGAGCCTCAATGCTACGCAGCGCCAACGCAAAGCCCACCTCTTGGAGCTCGGCCTTTCAGACTTCTATGTAAGCTTATGCTTTGAAGGTTACAGCGCCGGTGTAATCAGTATGGGTCGGTTAGCCGAAGCGCTTTTGTGTAGCCATGGAGAGCTTGCTGAACTTGCGAGCATCTACGGCCAGAAGCTCCATGGCCATTGACCCATCGCAGTTCCACTTGATCAATGTTGCTGACACCTGCTCGGTGTGGAACGTGCTGTCGTCGGCCCGGCTACACGCCGCAGCCAAAGATGCGCGCTGCGAGTTCTGTATCACCAGCTTCGTGCGCTACGAATGCCTCATCAAGCCACGAAAATCGCAGACCAATGCTGAGGCCGAGCTCATGCGTCACCTCTATCAAGAACAAGCCCGTGGTGGTTTCGCCGCCCACTCTTGTGACATTGGCGACTTGCAAGCCATCAAAATTCTTGAAAGCCGAAAGCGACTCGGCAAGGGAGAGCTATCGTCCATTGCCTTCGCGATGAAGATCGGACAAGCAGTCCTTACCGATGACATGAAGGCTCGCAAGCTTGCCGAAAGCTCTGGGCACACCCTGACCCAGACTACGTCACACCTTTTTTCTTGGCTGGTCTTCAAAGGGCGTCTTGTGGATTCAGACAAGCCCATTGTCATCATGCAGCATCAAGCAATGGAGCGTCCTCTCGCTCCGCACTTCGAGACGGCTTACGAAATGGCTTTGCAATGCAGGCTCAACGCACCGCCATGACCAACGGAATTGGAAAATATTAATAGGAACAGACCACGTTTTTCTGAAAAGACTGGACCTTCATTCTAAACACCTCACGCGTACGATCCAAAATCATTTGCGAATCAATAGGCTCGGACTCCATCGATTCAAGCAGACAGGCTGCCAGAGACGACAATGTTAGAATTTGATTCTTCTCACTCCCTCCTGACCCGCCGCTCATGACCCCGAAATCAAACCAAAATCCACACGTCACCATCCATCGCAAAGACTACACTGCCCCGGCCTATTGGGTGAACACCGTTGAAATGGGTTTCGATCTCGACCCTGCGGCAACGCATGTGTCCACGCGCATCACGCTGCAGCGCAATAGCGCATCGCCCAATAAGGATGTGGAACTGCTGGGCGACGGCGCCAAACTGGTGGCCTTGCGCATGAACGGCAAGACGCTCCGCAAAGGTGATGCGAATAAAAATAACCCGGGTAAAAATAACAAGTTCGGCTACTCAATAGCAGACGGGAAATTGCGCATCGCCAACGCACCGGACGAGATCACGCTGGAGATCGAGACACTGGTTCAGCCCGAGAAGAATACCTCGATGATGGGTCTGTTTGTCTCCAACGGCACTACTTCACCCAATGCGAGGCCGAAGGTTTCCGCAAGATCACCTGGTTTCCCGATCGCCCGGACGTGATGGCGAAATACACCGTGATGCAACAGTCAAAGGGGTCAGCATCGCAATAGGTTTTCTAGCTGCAAAATAACAATCGATGACAGACCACGGTTTCCCGATGATGCGAGTCACCGCCCCCGCCCCATATTATTTAACCAACTTCCTATCCCCCAGCCTCTTCTTGCGGGTGACCACGCCTTTGATGATCTCCAGCTCTGATGTGGCGGTATCAGGACAAGCGGCATTAAGTGCATGTGGCAGCCAGCCGCCTTGAGCGTCGCGCGTGAGTTGCAGCTGTGAGGAGAGTGTGCTCAACAGGCGCATCGCGGGCAAGAGTGAAGCGGGATTGTTTTTTCCACACTGGCTATGCCGGGTTACGAGAAGCCGTTAACCCAGTCTGTTTTTCTTTCTTTCCAGCTGCTGCTGCAAATGAAGTTTTCGCGCTTCTTCTTCCTTGAGCGTGTCGTTGATCTCGCGCATCACGCTGACCAGATCAGCCGGTTTTTCGTTGCGCTCGAAACGCCCGGTCAGCGGGCTTTCGGGGTGCAACGTGCCGCTCTGGTAGAGCGTCCATATCTCGATGCCGTAGTCGGTGGCCAGCAGTTCGGGGGCGAATTGACCGAAGTAGGTGGCCAAGTTGTTTACATCGCGCTCGAGCATCTTGAAGGCGTTGTTGTTGCCTGCCGCGTCGACGGCCTGTGGCAGGTCGATGATGACGGGCCCGTCGCTGCCGAGCAGGATGTTGAATTCGGACAGGTCGCCATGCACGATCCCGGCGCACAACATGCGCACGACTTGTGTAATCAAAAAGCGGTGGTACTCGCGGGCCACTTCGGGCGTGAGCGCCAGATCGTTGAGGCGGGGTGCGGCTGATCCGTCGTCGCCGGTGACCAGTTCCATCAGCAGCACACCTTCGAGAAAATTGTACGGCGTGGGCACGCGCACGCCGGCGGCGGCGAGCCGGTACAAGGCATCCACCTCGGAGCTTTGCCAGGCTTCTTCCTGCGCCTTGCGGCCATACTTGGTGCCCTTTTCTATCGCACGGGCGCGGCGGCTGTTCTTTACCTTGCGGCCTTCGGTATAGTCCACGCTCTGGCGAAAACTGCGCTGGTCGGCCTCTTTGTAGACCTTGGCGCAGCGTATCTCGTCGCCGCAGCGGACGACGTAAACCTTGGCTTCCTTGCCGCTCATCAGCTGGCGCATGACCTCGTCGACGAGGCCGTCTTCGATCAGTGGCTCGATTCTTTTGGGAGTTTTCATAAGTAGCCGGATGATACCTTGCGGAAATTAAAAGGTCAGCATCGCAATCGCTTTCGAAAATCGCATTGGGGCAGAGCCCGATGATTAGCCAAAGGTACTGTAGTCGAAATATTTTGAAGTCGAGCTAACGGGGTCCGAGCTAACGGGGTCAGCATCGAAATACTTTCCATGAAAAAAGCCCGGTATTGCCGGGCTATTTCTTTTCAGCGAACAATCGGGGACAGTCCACGAATAAAAAGGCGACCAATCGGCCGCCTTCAATTTAATTACGCCGCAATCGGCATCATGAGTTCAAGTTGATCCTCGATTGCGCTACGTGTTTCGCGCAGGTGATATGGGGGCAGCATCGAAATATCTCTGATGGAAGCTGCTGCATGATGGGCAGTCCATCATGGGTACGAGCCAGCCAAGAACATCTTCAGACAAAGACGAACTATCGGAGTAGGATGAAATCGCAGCTCTTCCCTTAATCACTATAAGGAGTCCGATCATGCCAGAATCTCACAACACGCATAAAGACAGCAAGAAGAAGCCGTTGATGACACCCAAGGAAAAGCGGATGGCGAAACACGAGAAGAAACATCATCACGATGTGCAGCCGTTCATCACGCCTGCGAACACTCATTGAGTGATCGTTGAGGCCTCTGCAGAGGCGATGAGTAAGCCCGGCAATGCCGGGTTTTCTCTTTTCCGCCACACCATACCAAGGCAAAGCTTGAGTTAAATTCCGCATCACTTTTCCGCGATCATTTCCAAACCCGCTTTGAATCCCTCCTCACCCACTCGGCATTAAAGGGGCGGCGTCGCGTATAAAAAAAACGATACGCTGCCGAGCCGTTTAAATTTCGGTAACCACATATTGAGCACCAACACGAGGAAGCCGAAGTGCTGCTGAAACCGCTGCGCCGCATCAGCCATCACCCGCGGCAGGCCATGGAAACTGTGGCAAAGGCTGCCGGTTTTCCGCCTTAACCGGCACGCATCCATTACACTCTCGCCCTCAAGTCCGTCCCGGACGCACGCTAACTTTGTAAAGGTTCACCATGTACCCCGTTCACGACGATGATGCCGCCCTGCTGTTGTCCCTCACCGTTGCAGCCAAGCGTCGCCCGGCTGCGCTGGACGAGATCATCACCGCGCTGGCCATGTCCCGGCACAGCGAGATTTCGGCCAAGTCCAAACTGGTGGACGCGTTTGCCCGCATGAGCGTTTGTGGTCTGATCGCCGAGGCAGAGGGTGGCTATACCCTCTCTGCCGTGGCGCAGGCGATGATGACGGGACTGAGAGCCAAGGATGACAGTGCCACCCGGCTGGCGCACCTCAAGCAACAGCTCACCGACTTTGATGCCAAGGTCAAACACCCAAGCATTCGGGTCACCCAGGAGCAGCTGCTGGCGGCGATTCAAAGCTACAAGGCGGCTGAATACAACCACCAGGGCAAGAACGTGCAGACCGACAAACCCAAGACGAAGACCAACTGGATTCCGACCAAGGATCTGGTGCAGGGCAAACAGCACCTGCCCTCCAAACGCCGCAAACCGTAAGTCTGCCAGAGAGATTAGTTGATGGGTTTAGCTCAGCATCGCATTAGTGTTGAGTGCGATTGAACTTCAGAATTGAGTACGTAATGCCCAATCAATAGCAATGGATGGGGGCAGTCTCGATTGATCGGTGCAACTCGGGGTACAACAAAAGCAATCCCGGACAGGGCACGAATAAAAAAACCGCCCCTGTTAAAATCCAATCCTCCCAACACCCGCAAGCCCTTCCGCACATGACCCAGCAACCACCCGTCACCATCCATCGCAAAGACTACACTGCCCCGGCGTACTGGGTGAACACCGTTGAAATGGGTTTTGATCTCGACCCTGTAGCAACCCGTGTGTCCACGCGCATCACCCTGCAGCGCAATAGCGCATCGCCCAACAAGGATGTGGAGTTGCTGGGCGACGGTGTGAAGCTGGTGGCTTTGCGCATGAACGGCATGACGCTCGGAAAAAATGCCTAGGGTTACTCAATAGCAGACGGAAAATTGCGCATCGCCAACGCACCGGACGAGATCACGCTGGAGATCGAGACACTGGTTGAGCCCGAGAAGAACACCTCGATGATGGGTCTGTATGTCTCCAACGGCACTACTTTACCCAATGCGAGGCCGAAGGTTTCCGCAAGATCACCTGGTTTCCCGATCGCCCGAACGTGATGGCGAAATACACCGTGATGCTGCGCGGCGACAAGAAAAGCTATCCGGTGTTGCTATCCAATGGCAACCTGATCGAACAGGGAGACCTGCCATTAGGCCGCCACTATGCCAAGTGGGAAGACCCGTTCAAGAAACCTTCTTATCTGTTTGCGCTGGTGGCAGGCAAGCTGGTGTACCTGGTAAACACCGGCAGCAAAACGGCACAACAGCCATTGAAAAACTTCTATCAGGATTTCAAAAACGAGGCGCTGGTGGTCGACAAATGGTTCAGCCTGCAGGCGGTGGCGATGCATGCCGATGTAAAAGCGGTGCGCAAGCTGATGACCCATCCCGCATTCACGCTGAAAAATCCCAACCGCGCACGCAGCCTGATCTTCAGTTTCTGCAACGGCAATCCGTCACAGTTCCATGCGGCGGATGGCAGCGGCTATGCGTTCTGGACAGAACAGGTGATCGCGCTGAACAAGCTCAATCCGCAGCTGGCCACACGTCTGGTACGCACGCTGGATCACTGGAAAAAATACCAGCCCGCGCTGAAACAACAGATACAGGCTGCGTTGCAGAAAGTAGCCGCGGCCAAAGGCTTATCCAAGGATGTGTAGGAGGTAGTGGGCCGGACTTTGGGATCTGGGACGTTGGGGTGAGGGCGGCAACCTTGCTGCGGCATAACCCTAAATGCCGTAGTTGAAGTTTGTAGGAGCACGCCCTGCGTGCGAGCAGAGTGTTCGCACGCAGGGCGTGCTCCTACAAAAGCCCGGTCGTAGTGTGTGGGCACGTTGTGCCCACCCTACTTGGTAGCTTGGCTAGATTCGGTAATGTGCTGTATAATTATGCAACTGATTTTATTGATTTAATTGATTGTCTCCCCAGTGGTGGCCTAGAAATACGACCGTTGATTCGTCGGTCGTAGATTCGCAGCCTGCTCGGGGAGCCAGACATAGCAAGCAATCAGGCCATCTTTCGAGGTGGCCTTTTGTTTGTTTGAGCGGATCAGTCCCTGACCGCCGGCGATGATGAGTTCAACAACGACTCGGGCGCAAGACATGATCGTTTCGAAGCTGTTTTGGCAGTCCAGGAGTCCAGCAGGTGATCCCTTCAGCTAGGGGTGATTCCAGTGGGTTTCAACAAATATAAGGAGCAATACCAGTGACTAACGCACAACGCAAAGCACTCAGCCGCATGGCTGCAATGAATTCGTCAAGTAACGACAGCAAGCCTGAAGCAACGCCCAGCAGCATGTTCTGCCCGCATGAGGCTGGCGCGTATTACCTTGCGACGGTGGGAACTGTCGGCAAGATCATCAAGCTGTTCGCCAGGAAGATCGAGCCGCCCGAATACACCTACGCCATCACCACCGTTCATTTTGAACAGGATGCCGATACCGGCAAATGGATCTGGTTTGATGGTAAGGAAAAGCTATCCCCACGCAAAAACCAGGATGGTTGGCGTCTTGGCAGCAAGACGTTATATGACACACGTGCAGGCGTAGAGGCTGAGCTTCAGCGCGTGATGGAAAAAAACGGTGATCGGGTGACCAAGGTACATGACCTGCCCGACGATCTGACCAAACTGAAAAAGATCCGTAGTGCCCATCATCCAGACCGCAACAACCCCGATTCCGACCATGATCTCTATCAGGCTGTTATCGAGAAAATTGACAGGATGCGTGCGGTGACTCAGTGATCCATGCCGAAGCCTAAGGAACCTCTGATTAAGTCTATCATGAACCGCGTTGCTGACAAAAAATGGATGATCGCAAGGCGCGCGACGCCGGTCGTAGTTATTCTACGATACCAAGGAGCGCAACACAGCGAGTGCCCGTTTTTATCGCAACCCACAAGGGCATAGGCATTGCGGGCGGTCTGCGGCGTCAGGCTCCTAGCGAAGGGAATAACCATTCGCGTCGTCACCTTTCTTGCATCCCATCCCGCAAAGCCGAATGCGCGACCATGCGGGACTTAATCAGAGGTTCCCTAATCAATAGGGTCATGCGTTCGCAGTAACAGTAATTTAACTAGCGGGTTAAAGTCCCGCCCAAGGAATTGTCCATACGCCTTGGTAGCACGAAGGAGCGGCGTTCGAGTAATCGGGGGTCGTGAGTTCCTTACGACAGAGATGCAGGCCGTAACGCAAGTGAACCTAGATGTAGCCTCGAACCGTCGAACAGTATTGGGTCAGGTCTAGGGGTCATGAACAGTATTGAGACCCCAGTATTCGACCTATTCGATGCATCAGGCGCGATGCTCACGCTTGCCCAGCCCTTCGGCCAGCAGCATTGTCACCAGCGTATTTACGATGTACCTTCGGCCTTGGCTCGTGCCACGAGGTTGGCATGGAGGCTGCGCGGCAGGCGTTGCATCAGGCGCACCGGCTCGGCGCTTTCACCGTGTCGTGTCGGTTTCGGGATGGGTTTTCCGATATGGGCTCGCGCCGACATCCAGGCGGAAAATGCATCGCGCGCATTGAGAACGGCCTCTCTCTCGGTTTCGCCATCTGACATGCATCCCGGAAGATCGGGAAAGGTGATCAGATAACCTCCGCCGTCTTCTTCCGTCAACGGCTCGACTACATGGGTATAGGCCTCGAACGGATAAGGCGGTTCGACATGCGTGATAGTAATTTCGCTCATTATTGCAACGCCTTTGCTTTATCGACCAGCGCCACAAAATTGCGCACATACACCGGCTTGATAGGCCGGTGCGCCGGAACACACACATCCTCCTCCACGCCGGGGAAGGAAAACACATGATGGCTTCCTCCCTCGTTTCGCCAGTCGATGCCGAAGCGGTTGGGAGCCGCGTGCTGCTGCAACTGTGGGTGGAGCCGGGCAATCTGGACAAGACGCAGCATGCGATGGAATCGCTCAAGCACAGCATCCGCTGGAACAGTAACGCTACGGGCTGGCGCTTGATCTGGACCGGTTCATGATCGTTGCGGTGGGCGACTTCAACATGGGCGCGATGGAAAACAAGAGCCTGAATATCTTCAACACCAAGTATGTGTTGGTCAACCCCCAGCATCGCCACCGATACCGATTACGCCAATATCGAGGCGGTGGTCGGCAAGTGGCGGTTCTCGGCACTGGTGACCGATCTGGATTTGCCGGCGGAAGTCATCTGGCGCATCTACCGGGGACGCGACGACTGCGAGAACCGCATCAAGGAACTCAAGTACGATTTCGCGGCGGACAGTTTCAATATGCGGGACTTCTGGGCGACCGAGGCGGCGCTCAACACGGTGATGCTGGCCTATAACCTGATGAGTTTATTGCGCTAGGTGTTGCTCAAAACCAGCGCGGTAAAAAACTCTTCCAACACGGTGCAACACACACTGCGAACCCTGCGTTACAAATTGTTTGCCAAGGCGGCTTACATCACCACCGAAAGCCGATCTTGAATATGGCGGCGGCGATGCAGCAGCGAGCCTGGATGCAAGGCCTGTGGGATGCCTCAAAAATATTAGATTTTCCCGCCAAATTTACGCCGGTTTATTCGCCCTGATGGGGTCTCTAATGAAAAATCTCGGATAAAGCATAGTCGATCAACTTGAAGATTGTTGTTTAACGGCTTGGCTGCCAGCAACAGCCGTTATTTCCCTACACCCCCTGCTTCAAACTCGCGCTGATAAATGGATCAAGATCGCCATCCAGCACGCCTTGGGTGTTGCCGATTTCAATGTTGGTACGCAGGTCTTTGATGCGCGATTGATCCAGCACGTAGGAGCGAATTTGGTGTCCCCAGCCGATGTCGGTTTTGCTATCTTCCAGCGCTTGTTTTTCGGTGTTGCGTTTGCGTAGTTCGGCTTCGTACATGCGCGATTTCAGCATGGCCATGGCCTCGGCACGGTTACGGTGTTGCGAGCGGTCGCTTTGACATTGCACGACGATACCAGTGGGAATGTGGGTGATACGCACGGCGGAATCGGTTTTATTGATGTGTTGTCCACCCGCGCCGCTGGCACGATAGGTGTCGGTGCGCAAGTCGGCAGGGTTGATGTCAATCTCGATAGACTCATCTACTTCCGGATAAACGAACACGCTGGAGAATGAGGTGTGGCGGCGGTTGCCGGAATCGAATGGAGATTTTCTAACCAACCTGTGCACACCCGATTCGGTGCGTAAATGGCCGTAGGCATAATCGCCCGTGACTTTGAAAACCGCGCCTTTGATGCCTGCGACTTCGCCATCGGATTGTTCCAGCACTTCCACGCCGAATCCTTTTTGTTCGCAATAACGCAAATACATACGCAACAGCATGGAAGCCCAGTCTTGCGCTTCAGTGCCGCCACTGCCGGATTGAATATCGACGAAGCAGTTGTTGGCATCCATGGGATTGTTGAACATGCGGCGGAATTCCATGTCCGCTACTTGCTTTTCCATCACCACTGTGTCTTGTGCGATGCTGTGCAGGCTGTCGCTGTCATTTTCTGCCAGCGCCATTTCCAGTAGTTCGGTTGCATCATTGAGGCTGCTGTCCAGCTCGGTGAGGGTGAGGACGATGCCTTCGAGGATTTTGCGTTCGCGCCCGAGTTCCTGCGAGCGTTTGCTGTCCTGCCAGATGGCCGGGTCTTCGCTGAGGATTACAATTTCATTCAGGCGTTCTTGCTTGGCATCAAAGTCAAAGATACCTCCGTAATTCGTTTGTGCGAGTACGCAAATCTTTGAGTTGATTGGAGAGGGCGTTGAGTTGTTCGGCTTCCATACTGATTACTTTCACTGTTTTTGGACGCGCATTATAGTGCTTCGCTAGGCTTGCAGTGTTCCCAATGTTCGATGACGAGTTGTATTGTGGTGTTGCCGTTGTATTCGTTGGCTGATAATTTATATACAGCGCGGATGTTTTTCGGCAGGGGGTCGATGTTAAAAAAGTAGATGGCATCGAATGTAGTCGAGCCCATCGCCAGTTTGAGTTTCAAATGTTTTTCACCGACGACGCGCTGGCTTTTGACTGTAAATATATTATTAAATGTTGGCGGCGGAAAGCCTTGTCCCCATACTTGCTGTTCCAGGCTGCGCACGATGTCCAGCGAAAAATCTGCTTGAGCTAATTCGCCATCTGTCTCCAACGTTTTGTGGAGTGCGGTAGATGGCAGCAGGCTTTGCACAACAGCTTCAAACGCTTGCTGAAACTCGGCGAAATGTTCTTCACGCAAACTGAGCCCTGCCGCCATTGCATGGCCGCCAAATTTTTGCAGTAGATGCGGATGGCGCTTGGCAATTAAATCCAGCGCATCACGCAAGTGCAGTCCTGCAATGCTGCGACCAGAACCTTTTATCTCCCCCCTTTTTAGCTCCCCCCCTTCTAGCTCCCCCACAGACATTGTCCCCTTGTGGGACGAGCGTGCAAAAATAATAGTGGGTCGATGATATTTATCCTTGAGTCGCGATGCCAAGATGCCAATCACGCCTTGATGCCAGCTTGGGTCAAATAAAGTCAAACTGTAATGGTCGGTTGGATCAATATTCTCCAAGGCCAATAATGCTGTTTGTTGCATGTCCGCCTCGATGCTGCGACGTTCGTGATTGAGCGCATCCAGCTGGGTGGCTATCTTGGCAGCTATCGTGGAATCATCGGTAGTCAAACATTGGATGCCCAAGCTCATGTCATCCAACCGCCCGGCAGCATTTAAGCGCGGGCCGACCACGAAACCGAGTTCATATGCGCTGGTTTTGCTGGGGACTTTGCGTGCTACGGCAAGCAATGCCTGAATGCCCGCACAGGCTCGCCCCGCACGAATGCGTTGCAAACCTTGTTGTACCAGTATGCGATTATTTTCATCCAGCTTCACCACATCTGCCACCGTGCCTAGCGCAACGATGTCCAATAGCTCGGCCAGATTAGGCTGCACCAAAGGTAGGCAATCCGCATCCAACCTCCGGTTGGGCGGAGTTGACACCACCAAAGGTAGGCAATCCGCATCCAACCTCCGGTTGGGCGGAGTTGACACCACCAAAGGCCTCACAGGGGTTCTCGCACCCGGAGGGTGTAGGCAATTCTCATTGTCCCCTTGTGGGGCTAAGCTCTGGCGAGCTTGAGAAGTTGACACCGTCGCTTCATTAAATTGACCGCGTGCGCGCAACTCGGCACGCAAGGCCAGCAGTACATAAAACATCACGCCAACACCTGCCAGGTTTTTACTGGGGAAGGCGCAACCATTTTGGTTGGGATTCACAATACATCGCGCGTCCGGCAGCGTACACCCTGGCAAATGATGATCGGTAATCAGCACCTCTATATCCAGCCGATTGGCTTCTGCCACACCTTCCACGCTGGAAATGCCGTTGTCGACAGTCAGAATAAAATCGGGTTTATCTGGATTGGACGCGCAGCCTACGCCAGCCGCTAGCTGGACGATTTCCGGGGTAAGGCCATAGCCATATTCAAACCGGTTCGGAACGATAAATGCCACATTTGCGCCCATTGCGCGCAAGCCTCGCAGCCCCACAGCACATGCGGTTGCACCATCAGCATCATAATCTGCCACGATTAGAATTTTACGTTGCGTGGCAATGGCATCCGCCAGTATGACTGCCATTTCCTGTGCATTTTTTAATAACGTGTAAGGTAGCAAACCGAGCAGAGCCGTATTTAATTGTGCAATGTCCAGAATTTCACGAGCAGCATAAATACGGGCTAGCAAAGGCTGCATTCCACTTGCGATAAGTTGATTTACGGTTGTAGCGGAATGGGGGCGTGATGCAATATCAGGCATGGGTGCTACGGCAAAAAATGTCCCACAAGGGGACAATGACACGGCAGTTTAGCAGAAACGATTGGTATGTTAGGGTATGGGCAGGTTGTGATTCCAATTCCCGATAAAAACGATCACTGTGTTACCTTCGTCGCCTCATCCTTGCCGCCTTGTGCTCCTTTTATCGGAAACTGGAATGAGATCGCTGCTTAGCCCGCTGAACTCTTTAGATTGAAAGCAGATTGATTGAAAGCACAGGTCAAATTTCCCTGATTGAAATCTAAACTATTAGTGAGCGAGGGGTTTCCTCAGTACAATGTGCGGCGGTTACTTGGCATGTTGCCCAAATATCTATGAGCAGTTACATTATTCGTATTTCAATTTCAAGCTTAACCCTTAAAATACATCCCGATAATTTGGAGAAAAATAGTGTTTGCCATTATTGAAGCGGCTGGTTGGCCGATCTGGTTTTTGCTTATTGCATCAGTTATTGCCTTAGGGCTTATTGGCGAACGCCTGTACACGCTACGCTACAGAACAGTTATACCAGCACAACTCTTGGATAACGTGATACAGGATATTACCACTCATGGTGTGAACGATGAGATGCTGGCGCGGCTGGCGGCTGGCTCGCCGCTCGGACGCATATTTGCGGCGGGACTGAAGAATGTGAAAAACTCTCCCGAGGTGATGAAGGAGTCCATTGAGGAAACAGGGCGTGTGGTGGCGCATGATTTATCGCGCTTTTTAACCGCGCTCGGCACCATTGCTTCGATCAGCCCCTTGCTGGGATTATTTGGCACGATGGTTGGTATGATTGAAATTTTCGGCGCACAAAGTGCCACCGAGAGCGCGCCTGCCGCACTGGCGCATGGCATTTCCATTGCGCTGTACAACACCGCTTTTGGTTTGATTGTGGCGATTCCCAGCATGATTTTCTATCGCCACTTCCGCGCTCAGGTAAATAATCTAGCCATCGAAATGGAGCAGCAGGCAATCAAGTTGGTGGAAATTATTCACGGTTCACGCCGTAGCTAAGCGAGGGTTAAAATCATGAATTTTCAACGAGGCCGTGACCACGAAGAGCCTGAAATTAACCTTATTCCAATGATTGATGTACTTTTAGTCATCATTATTTTTCTGATGGTAACCACTACCTATGAAAAATTTTCCGCGCTGAAAATAAAATTGCCGCAAGCCAGCGGTGAACAATCCGCTATTCCACCCGTTAAAATTAATGTCTCAGTTGATGCGATTGAACATTATGCAATCAATGATTCTGGAATTGTTTTTGGTGGCGTGGAAAAATTTTCCCAGGCACTGCGTCGTGCCGCAGGCGATCAAAAAAATCCAATGATCATTATCAACGCCGATGCCAAAACACCGCATCAAGCTGTGATTAATATTATGGAAGCTGCACGTCAGGCTGGTTTTAACAGCATTACATTTACTACAAGTCGCAAATAAATTTATCAACATGTTAAAAACATTCAGTCGTTGGCTCGAAGAGCATTGGTATCAACTTTCCCCGATACAACTTTTTCTTGGTCCTTTCAGTTTTGTCTTTCGCATGCTAACTATCGGGCGCAGACTGTTTTATCGCTTTGGAATTTTAAGAAGTGAGAAGCTGCCCGTACCCGTCATTATCATCGGCAATATCACGGTGGGCGGTACGGGCAAGACTCCTTTAACCCTGTGGCTGGCACAGAAACTAATAGATAACGGTTGGCGACCCGGCATTATCAGTCGCGGCTATGGCGGCTCGGCCAATATGCCGCAAAAAGTCGACGCACAAAGCGATCCGGCGGTGGTGGGCGACGAACCCGCGCTCATGGCGCGGCGCAAAATTTGTCCGGTTTGGATAGGGCGTAATCGCGTGGCGGCTGGACGCGCGCTATTGCAGGCGCATCCCGAATGTAATGTGATACTGAGCGATGACGGCTTGCAACATTATCAATTGCGCCGCGATATTGAAATTTTGGTGATAGATGGTGTGCGTACATTTGGTAACGGTATGCTGCTGCCATCAGGGCCGCTACGCGAGCCGTCGTCACGCATGAATAGCGTCGATGCCATCGTCTTGCATGGCGGCGTGGAAGATGTAGGCGATGCCTACAGTATGAAATTGCGTGGTGAGACTTTTTATAATTTGCGGAATCCTGAGATTACCGCCAAGGTCGCCGACTTCCGCGACAAGGATAATCATGCTGTCGCGGGCATCGCCTCCCCACAACGCTTCTTCGATTATTTGCGTGAACTGGGTCTGAAAGCACGCACCCACCCGTATCCTGACCATCATCCGTTTATGCCGGCAGATATTAATTTTAGAGGTGCGGAAGCGATCTTGATGACCGAAAAAGATGCGGTAAAATGTGCACCGTTTGCCACCGACATTTGCTGGGTACTACGAGTGGACGCTCATTTGCCGCCGACATTGATCAAATTTATTCTGGGTAAGCTCTCTCCAGAAAATTTATCTGGAAATAATTTATCCAGAAATAGTTTTTCTGCAGAAAAAGGTTCTGCAGAAAAAACACGTCCCATTCAAAAAGGATAACCCGACATGGATGCCAAATTACTTGAAATTCTAGTGTGCCCGCTATGCAAATCTTCGCTGGTTTATCGCAAAGCTGAACAGGAATTAATCTGTCGAGCAGATCGTCTGGCCTTTGCAATTAAAGACGACATCCCGGTTATGCTGGTGGATGAAGCGCGCCAGATGACGGCTGAAGAAGTTGAAAAGCTCCCTAAATAAATAATAGGCTCACTTTGAATCTCCGCTTTCATGTAGTGATCCCAGCACGGCTTGCCTCCACTCGTTTACCTGGCAAAGCACTGTTGCCCATAGCGGGCAAGCCCATGGTCATACGAGTAGCCGAGCAAGCCAGCAAAAGTGGCGCGCAGGAAATCTGGATTGCTACCGATCATCCCAGTATCGTGACAGCGGCGCAAATACACGGCTACCAAGCCTGCATGACCGACCCCAAACACATCAGCGGCACAGATCGCATTGCCGAGGTTACCGCACAATTCAAATGGCCAGACGATACCATCGTAGTCAACGTGCAAGGCGATGAGCCGCTCATTCCGCCCGCGCTGATTCGCGCTGTGGCACAACATCTGCACGATCATCCAGATTGCGCCATCGCCACCGCTTGTCATCCGATATATGACGACACCGTCATCAACAATCCCAATGTGGTGAAAGTGGTGCTGGACAAACATTACAACGCTTTGTATTTCAGCCGTGCCGCGATTCCCTTTGCACGCGATGCTAAAACGACTACGCACTCTGTCCCACAAGGGGACAATGTACTACGCCATATCGGCATCTATGCTTACCGCGCCAGTTTTTTGCGCGATTTTTGCCAACTGCCGCCTGCCGCTATTGAACAAACAGAAGCGTTAGAACAATTACGCGCACTATGGCATGGCTATAAAATTGGCGTAACCATTACTGATGACGCCCCACCCAGCGGAGTCGATACAGAACAGGATTTACAAATTGCACGCGAACGCTTTAACCAAATTTAAACTCTTTAAACTTACTATATTCATATTATGCGACTCATCCTCCTCGGTGCACCCGGTGCTGGCAAAGGCACTCAGGCTAGCTTCATTAAAGAAAAATTTAACATCCCGCAAATTTCTACCGGTGATATGTTGCGCGCTGCTGTGAAAGCTGGCACGCCGCTCGGCATCGCCGCCAAAAAAGTCATGGATGCTGGCGGGCTGGTATCGGATGACATCATTATAAATCTGGTCAAAGAGCGCATTAAAGATGCAGACTGCACGCAGGGATTTTTGTTTGATGGATTTCCGCGCACCATCGCCCAGGCGCAAGCCATGCGTGATGCGGAAATTGCAATTGATTATGTGATTGAAATCGAAGTGCCAGACAGCGACATCATTCAGCGCATGGATGGTCGCCGCGTGCATCCTGCCTCCGGGCGCACTTACCACATTCAATTTAATCCGCCCAAAGTGGCAGGTAAAGATGATGTGAGCGGTGAAAATTTAGTGCAACGCCCTGATGACCATGCTGACACGGTTAAAAAACGACTGACGGTTTATCATGAACAAACCAAGCCGCTGGTCGAATATTATTCAACATGGGAAAAGAGTGGCACTGCGCGTGCGCCGCGCTGCATTAACGTGTCTGGCATCGGCAGTGTTGATGCCATTCGCCAACGGATTTTTAATGCGCTGGCTTAATCTCTATCGCCAACTTACTAAGGAACCTCTGATTAAGTCCATCATGAACCGCGTTGCTGACAAAAAATGGATGATCGCAAGGAGCACAACACAGAGAGTGCCCATTTTTGTCGCAACCCACAAGGGCATAGGCATTGCGGGCGGTCTGCGGTGTCAGGCTCCTAGCGAAGGGAATAACCATTCGCGTCGTCACCTTTCTTGCATTCCATCCCGCAAAGCCGAATGCGCGGCCATGCGGGACTTAATCAGAGGTTCCCTAACTGAAAACTCAACATGATGACACTCAGCAAACCCATTCTCACCCTCGAAGATGCCCAGCGCGTCGCTGCCGCAGCCCAAGCCGAAGCACTCCGCAATGAGTGGCGCGTAGTGATCGCGATTGTGGATGATGGCGGACACCTGCTGTATTTTCAGCGCAGCCACGATACCCAATTTGGCAGTGTTGAAATTGCCATGCAAAAAGCGCGTGCGGCTGTCGCCTTTAAACGCCCGACCAAAGCCATGGAGGAAGCTGTCGCTGGGGGTCGATTGAATCATCTTGTCCTGCCTGGCATGCTGCCTGCCGAAGGGGGAGTTCCGCTCATACGTGGGAATCAAATCATCGGCGGGCTGGGAATCAGTGGCGTACGCTCAGCGCAGGATGGTCAAATTGCTGAAGCAGGATTAACAGTACTGGGTTGACAGCCACACCTCACCGCAACGTAAGAAAAATTAAATGGAATGAGAAGCGCTCTATTAATTCCAATTTCTGATAAACAGGAGCACAAGGCGGCAAGGATGAGGCTCCTAACAGTACATTTGAGTACGGCTATAACCAACCATTTTGCAACCGTCTTTTGGTTGCTTAGTGGGATGGCTAGTTGTTTCACTCAGGAGCCGAAAACGAAGCCAACACTGTGATCGTTTTTATCAGGAATTGGAATAACTTCGCTGCTCGGTATACACCTTGCCCGACAGCAAGCTGGCAGAAATAATAAGTACAGCACCCACCCACTCGCGCACGCTCATCTCTTCACCCGCCAGAAAATACGCGGCAATGGCCGCGAAAACTAATTCGGATAGCAGCAAAATAATCGCTTGATTGGCAGGTAAATGGCTCACGCCGTATTGCACAATAAAACTGGTTGCGCCCAGCACTACACCAATCAGCGCCAGTAACAACCAAGTTTCAATGGACATGCTTTGCAATTGCGTGGCGATTCCACCCATGTATAGCAACACTGGCGCAGTCAATAAAACCGTGCCCAGCCACACGCTGGCTGCTTTGAAGTTGACGCTTAAGTGTTGCGTGCGCCGTACCGTGACATTTAGCCAGGCGAAGCACAGTCCCGCTGTCAACCCCATCCATTCAGCATAATTTTGTGGCAAGGGTAAGCCACGCTCCCCACTCCATAGCATGGTGAATGCGCCCGTCAAAGAAAGCGCAACAACAGCATAACCATAAAAATTTAACTTTTCACCAAGCATCCAGCGCGATAAAAAGACTGTCCATAAAGGTGCCAGATAAAATAGCAATAACACGCGCATGACTTCGCCATTTAGCACGGCCAGCACATAACCCACATTTGCACCGCCTGCGCTAACCATCAACGCGATGCCCCACCAGCCCGATCCGCGCAACTCTCGCCACACTGAGCCGGTAAAGAATAAACCAATCAACAAGGCGAAGGTGTAGCTCAAAAATGCAGACAGTACGCCGGAAACGCCCGCCTCATTTAATACGCGATAGGGATACCACACCAGCCCCCACACCAATGAGCCAGTTATCAATCCACTTATAGCTAAAATTTTCTGTTTTGATGCCACGGGGGTACGCCTTTATAATCAACCGTAGGATACCTCCAAAAACTCAACTTACGTTGCCATACTGTGTTGCTTGTAAAAAATGACTCCTAACACATCAACATATGCGTCGTCGCCATTTTTTGTTCGCGCCTTGTCTGGCTGAGCAATTTGGTCTGGCTGAGCAATTTGAATTTTTTGAGGCATCCCTTCCCTACCAATACAAATTAACAATGCGAATAACCCATAAAAAATAATCGCAAATATAAATCCCCAACCAGATGAATATGAATCCTGATCTTGATCGCCTGCAACCCTACCCTTTTCAAAAGTTGGCTACTTTGTTCGGCGAGGTTACACCCAATGCTGCTTACCAGCCGATCAATCTTTCGATAGGCGAACCCAAACATGCCACGCCACCACTCATCATTGATGCCCTGTGCGCGAACATGGCAGGGCTGGCAAATTATCCCACAACAGCGGGTAGCGATGCCCTGCGACACTGCATCGCGCAATGGATTAGCCAACGCTATGAACTGCCCATATTAAATGCAAAGACCGAGGTTATTCCTGTAAACGGTAGCCGTGAAGCACTGTTTGCTTTTGCTCAGGCGGTGATTGATCGCAGTTGTCCAAATACAAAAAATGGCGACCCCGTAGTGGTCTGCCCTAATCCGTTTTATCAAATTTACAAAGGCGCGGCACTGCTGGCTGGTGCAACGCCTTATTTCATCAACACCACAGCCCCAGATCATGTGCTGAATTACGAGCAACTGCCACCAGAAATATGGCAGCGCACCCAACTGATTTACGTCTGCTCACCGGGCAATCCCAACGGCCATGTGATGACATTATTTGAGTGGAAGACGCTGTTTGAACTGTCAGACCGCTATGGATTTATTATCGCTGCAGACGAATGTTATTCCGAGATATATTTTGAAACGCCGCCGCTGGGCGCACTGGAAGCCGCACATATACTGGGGCGCACGGATTATAAAAATCTGGTGATGTTCTCCAGTTTATCCAAACGCTCGAATGTGCCAGGTATGCGATCCGGCTTTGTAGCGGGGGATGCCAACGTGCTGCAAAAATTTATGCTATATCGCACTTATCACGGCTGTGCCATGAACCCAGCGGTGCAGGCCGCCAGCATCGCAGCTTGGCAAGATGAGGCGCACGTCAAAGAAAATCGCAAACTGTATACAGAAAAATTTATACAGGTGTCGAAGATTTTAAATAATGTATTGCGCGTCCGACTGCCGGAAGCCGGATTTTATCTGTGGCAGAGCGTGCCCATTTCCGACACCCTCTTCGCGCAACAGTTATATCGCGACTATAATGTCACCGCTTTACCGGGCAGCTATTTAGCGCGTGAAGTGCGGGGTGAAAATCCGGGTAAGAATTTTGTTCGCATTGCGCTGGTTCCATCATTGTCTGAAAGCACCGATGCCGCGCAGCGCATTGCAGAATTTACTAAAAAACTTTAATTATTATCAATTAACTGGGAATCAAACATGGAACAAGTGCAACAAATTATTGAAGCTGCCTTTGAACACCGTGCAGATATTAATCCGCGTAACGTTGATGCAAAATTAAAAGATGCCATCCAAACTGTCATCGCACAATTGGATAACGGCACGCTACGTGTCGCCGAAAAAACTGCTGGGCAATGGGTCACACACCAGTGGTTGAAAAAAGCAGTATTGCTATCTTTCCGCATTGAAGACAATACGTTTATCAAAGGAGGTTTCACAAATTATTACGATAAAGTTCCCTCCAAGTTTGCCGATTACAACTCACGCGATTTTCGTGAAGGTGGCTTCCGTGTTGTACCACCTGCGGCTGCGCGGCGCGGTGCTTTCATCGCATCCAATGTGGTGTTGATGCCCTCCTATGTCAATATCGGCGCATACGTTGATACCGGAACAATGGTGGATACCTGGGCTACTGTAGGATCATGCGCGCAGATCGGCAAGAATGTACACCTCAGTGGCGGAGTGGGTATAGGCGGCGTGCTAGAGCCTGTGCAAGCCAATCCGACAATCATTGAAGATAATTGTTTCATCGGTGCGCGCTCGGAAATTGTGGAAGGCGTGATCGTCGAAGAAGGCGCAGTGATTTCCATGGGTGTATACATCGGGCAAAGCACAAAAATTTATGACCGCGAAACGGGCGAGGTGCATTATGGTCGCGTACCTGCTGGATCGGTCGTGGTATCGGGCAATCTGCCATCAAAAGATGGTAGTTATAGCTTGTATTGTGCCGTGATCGTAAAAAAGGTCGATGCCAAGACCCGTGCAAAAGTGGGTATTAATGAATTACTGCGCGGCATTTAATTTTACTTAATCTGGCAATGATTCCCAATGATTCCCAATGTCCCTGTAGTGGTCAAGTAATTTCAGACACCTCGATAGGTTTTTTTGCTGCAAACTGATTTTCATAATCTATCGGTGCTAAATTGCCCAGCGCTGAATACCGACGCTGGCAATTGTAAAATCCAACGTGTAGAGTGGTCAAATAAAAAACTCCAGTCTCGCGACGGCCTTCTGGTCCTGCTTTCACAACGGCGTCAACCAGGAATGGTTGACGATAACGTGAAGGATTTTCGTTGTGTCATGGTCGAAGCCATCCACGCCGCACTAATCGCCACAACCCTAAACCACTTACCGCAAAAGCCCACAAACCCTTCGGACGCCACAGTGTCAGGGTGGCAATGGGCAGCAGCAATATCCCAGGATGACTTTTGAGATAGCGAATGCCCGCACTAACTTTACCGATCACCCGCACGGCTGGTCGCAACGCAGCACCTTGCTGCGCAAGCGCAACACGCTCGATGGCAATTTGCGCGACGAGCGCATTGCGTTTGTGCATCAAAGCGACAGCCTTTGCATTCATCATTGCGAATCCAATTGCTGTCGATCCTTATGCAGCTCGGCCAGGCTCGCCTCGAATAAACGCGGCCTGGACTGAAGTTGGGCACGCACCCTGCCCAAGGCGATGCCAGCACCAGTCAAAAACAACAAGGTGAGTCCACCGATGACATGCAGCCGATAAGGCGTATCCCAATAGGCCGCGATGACGAACAACAGTGCGAGGATAAGCGTCGTAAAAAAGAGAAACAGCGCCGTTAAGGCGCTGTACAAAAGCGTAGTCAACCGCAGTTTTTCTTCCGCAAACTCAGTCGAGAACAACGCCAGCCGAGTCTGTAAGTGCGCGATAAAACTCGAAATCAGATGCTTGGCTGAATCGAATATGCCCCCTGGCGCTGCGCGGGTAGAATCCCTGTCACTTTCCACAGTTCGATCTCCAATAAAAAATCAACGCCGAGCGACCAAAAGGCCGACAAGCGTGCCAACAACGGCGCCGATACCCACTGCTGTCCATGGATTGGCATGTACGTAATCATCAGTCACCGTAACAGCTTGCTTGGCTTTTTCGTATACGTGGTGCTCTGCCTCGGCCAAATGAGCCTTGCTGTGCTTTAATTTTTCGGCAAATTTCGCGCGCTCTGTGGCAAAAGCTTCCCCAGGCACGTGCGCCGTCGCTTGAAGCAAAGCCTCAGCATCGTCGACGATCGCCTTGAAATCGTTGACCACTTTACCTTTGGTCCGATTGAATTCGTCTAGTGTTTTTTCCATTGTTGTTTTTTTCATGATTGACATCTCCTATATGTGTTCGATAATTTCTCAAGAACGTCTTGAAGAAGCAGTATCGTCTTTCATTTTAAGTTGCGCTGTGCGTTAGCGCACATAAGGCGGAGATTAGCGCTTGATACCGCCAAAAATAAGGAGCGCCCCGCCAATAATAATGGCTCCGATACCCGTCCAGACCGGAATATTGACCCTCTCCTTATCCGTTACCGACAGCTCGATCGGATCCAATTTGGCCTCATGCGTTTCCTTGGTGTAGCTAAATCCACCGTACGCCAAACCCAGTGCGCCAGCTATAATCAGCGCGAATGCGATTGCTCTAATAGCGTTCATTACTTTCTCCTTTTGGTTAAGCGAGCTTCTTGCAAAACCATTTCCGAATCGAAGCGCAATGACATTTGATGCTCGAATTTCGGCATCGAACAGTTACGCTTCCCCCTGTTTGCGGCAATTCCTCAGATTTACCGCATTTCCCAGCCCTTGAGGGCGAGTGTATTCCCCGGCCAAGCCGGTTTGTCATATCTCGACACTTGCATCCGTCGGACTTACGTCAGCAATCTGAGAAGCTGATTCCTCGTCAACGCCAGCACCCCGAACATCAGGTGCGACATCACCTTCGCATTTCCCCTGACTCGGATATGTCTGCCGCCGAAGTCATCCTTTAGCCGCGCATTCGTCCGTTCCGCTTGGCTGCGCGCCTTGTATCGCTACGTCTCGCTGGGCGTAAATTCGATCTTCTCGCCACGGCGCGGGTTGTGATCAATCAGCAGCACATGCCCAAGATTACGGCTGTGTTCCCTCAACACGCCGCTGCAATACGCTGCATCCATCACCGTAACAGATTGTTACTCGTTCCGCCGTCATCAGGGACAGCGGTATCGCCGCCAGACTGTCCTGCATCGAAGCGCTGGAAAGCAGCGCGCTCACTCGCGAGAAGGTCGACTCGCCTGGCAGTTTCTTCCACATTGAGAATCCGCAAATGCGCCTTAAGACCCGATCTACAGCACGGCGTTTGATCAATCCCGCCGGAGTAGGCCACCCCAACACCGCCTTCGCAACGAAGGCATTGTCCAGCATCCCGCGATCATGCGCTGGCCGCCCGCAGCCGCCCCATGTTGACCTGGCAAATTCTTCGATACGCACCCATTCCAGCGTGTGGATCACGTGCTCAAGCTTCGGTGTCAATGCAGCCACTTCGTTCCGTAATTCTGGCATCAGTTCGTGTTGAATCACAAACCAGCGTTGCATTATTCCACTGCGTTGCGTAGTATTCATATCGGGCGTTGATGTAGTTTTCAGAACCTCCATCTTGCCAGCAATGGTCGCCCATCTCTACCTCTTTTCGCTCCCCGTTCGGTGGTTAATTCAGCTCAGGTGGGGAGTTTTGCAAGAAGCTCATGTAATTTAAATTTAGAAACCCAACCTGATCTTTTAATATTGGTAATCTGCGGAGAATCAATACATGCTTATCACACCACTGTTAAAGCTAGCCGTTGAAAAGCTTGCCTCCGATATTTTTATTTCAGCAGGCGCGCCGATCAACATCAAAGTTAATGGCGTTACCATGCCAGTTAACGCGCAGAGAATAGATGTCGCGACTGTGGAACGTATCGCCTATGAATTAATGACCCCCGGCCAAGCTAAAATTTTAGAGGAAACATTGGAGCTGAATTTTCCCTTTCGCGACCCTGCCATAGGAGGAAATTATCGCGTTAACATATTTCGCCAGCGCAACAGCTTAGCGATTGTTTTGCGCCACATACGCAATAATATTGCGAGCATTGAAGACCTGCGCTTGCCTGGAATATTGAAGCAACTCATCATGGAAAAGCGCGGCCTGATTTTGGTGGTGGGTGCAACTGGTTCCGGCAAATCCAGCAGTCTGGCGGCAATGCTTCAATATCGCAACAACACCAGCACTGGCCACATTCTAACTATCGAAGACCCGGTTGAGTATTTGTTCACGCATAATAAATCCATCGTTAATCAGCGTGAAATCGGCACGGACACATTATCCTATGGCAACGCGCTAGTCAGCGCCATGCGCGAAGCGCCGGATGTGTTGATGATCGGGGAAATTCGCAACCGCGATACTTTGCAGCAAGCACTGATCTTTGCTCAAGCAGGGCATCTTTGTCTATCCACACTGCACGCAAACAATAGCTACCATGCGCTGAATCGTATTGTGAATTTCTTTTCGCATGATGCGCGTAAAGCCGTGTTGGCGGATTTATCGCTGTGCTTGCGCGCGGTCATCTCACAACGTCTGGTGCGTAATATGCAGGGCAAACAAGTTCCCGCCGTGGAAATTTTGCTCAACACGACGCTGATTTCCGATCTGATTAAGAATGATGAGATCGAAAAAATCCGTGAGGCCATCGAAAAAAGCGTCTCTCCTGGCTCACAGACTTTTGAGCAAGCGCTATATCACCTATACAAAAAAGGGGAGATCACCAAGGAAGAAGCGATGCTGCACTCCGATTCTCCTAGCAATTTTTCCTCATTGGTTGATTATTCACAAACTTCAAAAATGAAAGCTTATGATCCTAACGCGAGTCCTGCAACACCGCAGCCCTTACAGACCGCCGCTGATTTCGGCAACATCACACTTAACATCGATGTGGCCGATCTTAAATAAATTTGCCAGCCACCCTTGCGGTGTTTTGTATTACAAGCCCGCGCAACCTGTAATCCCTCCTGAATATTTTTTTCCATTTACATTACAAGCTAATCATGTCAAACACACTCACACTCACCCAACAATTAATTGCCTGCCGCTCACTCACTCCGCTGGATGAAGGCTGCCTGCCACTTATCAGCGCACGTCTGGCTGCAATCGATTTCAAAATTGAAATGATGCGCCACGGCAATGTCGATAATTTGTGGGCGCGCCGCGGCGAGAGCGACCCATTGCTATGCTTTGCCGGTCACACCGATGTCGTGCCGACTGGCCCAGTAGACAAATGGCACAGCGATCCATTCATCCCGACTATTCGCGATGGTCTGCTATATGGCCGAGGGGCTGCTGATATGAAAGGTTCGCTGGCGGCGTTTGTCACCTCGATTGAAAAATTTGTAGCGGCACATCCCCAGCACACTGGCTCTATCGCCCTGCTGCTCACCTCAGACGAAGAGGGTGTGGCAGTAGACGGCACAGTGCGCGTGGTGCAAGCCTTACAGGCACGGGGCGAAAAGATGGATTACTGCATCGTGGGTGAACCCACCTCGATGACCAAAACAGGCGACACCATTAAAAACGGGCGACGCGGCTCACTTTCCGGCACATTGACGGTCAAGGGTGTACAAGGACACATTGCCTATCCGAATCTGGTCAAAAATCCTATCCACCTTGCCTCACCTGCCATTGCTGAATTAGCGGCGGTGGAATGGGATAAAGGCAATGAATATTTTCCAGCAACTTCATGGCAAATTTCAAATATTCATGGTGGCACGGGCGCGACCAATGTGGTGCCGGGCACAGTGGAGATTGAATTTAATTTTCGCTTCTCTACCGCCAGCACCGTGCAGGCATTGAAAGATAAAACGCACGCGATACTCGACAAACACGGCCTGAGCTATGATTTAGTTTGGGTACTATCCGGCAAACCGTATCTCACGCCGCGCGGAAAATTGGTGGACGCAATCAGCGCAGCCATCTGGAAAATCACCGGGATCACAACCGAACTTTCCACCAGTGGCGGCACTTCAGATGGCCGCTTCATCGCCGATATTTGTCCGCAAGTGGTCGAGTTTGGCCCGCTCAATGCCACCATACACAAACTTAACGAGTGTGTCTCCGTGGCTGATCTAGACACGTTGTCAGAAATTTACTACGCCACCATGGTCAATCTTTTAACAGACAAAACATGAGCGTTCGACATCATTGGCACAGCACCAACGAGTTGCACACATTACGCGATTGGCTGCGTTATGCGGTAAGCGCATTCAATGAAGCGCAGCTAACATTCGGCCACGGCTCGGCCAATGCCTATGACGAGGCCGCCTATTTAATTTTGCACAGCTTGCATTTACCATTGGATACGCTGACTCCATTTTTAGATGCGCGCCTCACTCTGCATGAAAAAAATGTGCTGCTGGCAATCTTAAGAAAGCGTGTAGAAAAAAAAATCCCCGCTGCCTATTTAACCAATGAAGCGTGGCTGGGAGACTTTAATTTTTATGTGGATGAACGAGTCATTATTCCCCGTTCCTACATCGCCGAATTACTGCGCGACAGCATGCGACCGTGGATTGAAGAACCGGACGGTGTAACCGATGTATTAGATATGTGTACTGGCAGCGGCTGTTTGGCTATTGTTGCCGCACACGCTTTTTCTAACGCGCAAGTTGATGCAGTCGATTTGTCAGCGGACGCATTACACGTCGCGCAACGCAATGTCGGCAACTACCATTTAGATGCGCGTGTTAACTTAATTCAATCTGACTTATTTTCCGCATTAGCCACCAAAAAATATGATCTGATAATCAGCAACCCACCGTATGTGGATGCACCATCCGTAGCTGCACTGCCCGCAGAGTATCGCCACGAACCCGCACTGGCATTAGGCAGCGGCGAGGATGGTCTGGACGCAACACGCGCAATTTTGCAACACGCCGCAGCACATCTCAAACCGCATGGCATTTTGATTGTAGAAATAGGCCACAACAAAAGTGCGCTGGAAGCCGCCTACCCTGACCTGCCATTTACTTGGCTGGAAGTCAGCGCGGGGGATGAATTTGTATTCATGCTGCACCTGAATGATATGCAGTAGTCAAATTTTTAAATCAGCAGATATTACATAGTCCCAATGGCCGTTGATCACTACGAAAATTTTCCAGTTGCATCAATCTTGCTCCCACGGCATCTACGCCACGCCGTAGAAGTTATTTACAATTTTGCACGCCAAGCAGATGACTTTGCCGATGAAGGCACGCTCACCGACACCCAACGCTTGGCGCATATTTCCGATTTCAGAGCAGAACTCAACGCCATCGCTGCCGATAAAACGCCACGCACGCCATTGTTTCGTGATCTGGCTGAAATCGTGCATCAACATCATTTACCCCTGCAACTTTTTCATGATTTGCTGGATGCCTTCGCACAGGATGTCATCAAAAAAACCTATGATAATTTTGATGAGTTGCGAAATTATTGCAAGCGCTCGGCCAACCCGGTAGGTGCATTACTGCTGCATTTATACGGGGCTGCCACGCCACAAAATCTAGCCTACTCGAATGCTATTTGTAGCGCGCTACAACTCATAAATTTTTGGCAGGACATCGAAAAAGATTTCGCTATCGGGCGCATTTATTTACCGCAAGATGAAATGGTACGTTTTCATGTTTCCATTTCACATATCGCTAAACACCGCGTAGATGAATCGTGGCAACAACTCATGCAATTTCAGGTACGACGTTCTCGCGACATGATGAACAGCGGCGCACCGCTTGGAAATATCCTCAAGGGTCGTATCGGGTTGGAAATGCGTTTGATTATTGCGGGAGGAAATCGCATCCTCGACAAACTCGAAGCAGCGAATTTTGATATGTACCGCAGTCGTCCCGTTTTGCGTCCGCTGGATTGGGTTATTATGCTGAAGAAATCGCTGGTCAAATAAATACTCGCACTGACTCCCAAGCTACTCCAGCTTCCGACAAATGGATCACAAGGCGGCGAACACAGTAATCGTTTTTTATAGGAATTGACATCATGACGCCAGACGAATACTGCCAGGACAAGGCTGCTAAAAGCGGCTCCAGCTTTTACTACAGCTTCATGTTTTTGCCGCCCGACAAACGGCGCGCAATCACTGCCCTGTATGCGTTTTGCCGCGAAGTGGATGATGTGGTAGATGAATGTTCTGATGAAAATGCTGCGCGAATCACACTGGCTTGGTGGCGCGTGCAAGTCGCGGCAATTTATGCAGGGCAGCCACAACACCCTGTTGCCATCGCCTTGGTTCCTGTCGTCAAACAATTTAATTTTTTGCAAGAACATTTTCTGGAAATTATTGACGGCATGGAAATGGATTTACAGAATAATCAATATGCCGATTTCAAAGCGCTGCAGCTGTACTGTTATAGAGTCGCATCGGTAGTGGGTTTACTGGCTGCAGAAATTTTTGGTTACACTGACCGTAAAACTTTAAAGTACGCGCATGATCTGGGCATCGCGCTGCAGCTCACCAATATTATTCGTGATGTAGGCGAGGATGCGCGGCGCGGTCGCATTTATATTCCACAAGATGAGTTGGCGAAATTTGGTGTACACACCAACGACATTCTGGATGGAAAAGAAACAGAAGCCTTCCATAAGCTCATGCAATTCCAAATTGAGCGCGCTCAAAACTATTATAAGCAAGCCTTGGCTCAACTCCCTGTTGTAGATCGCAAAGCGCAACGCACGGGATTAATCATGGCGGCAATTTATCATGCCACTCTAGAAGAAATTTCCGCCAGTGGCTGCCACGTACTGAAAGAGCGCGTCTCGCTCACACCACTACGAAAGCTTTGGCTGGCATGGATGACGTGGATTAAGAACTAATTTTACAAAACAATGCGACGCGCAATAGTATTTCCATGAACATAGCCATCATCGGTGCAGGGTATTCTGGCATGGCTGCCGCCGTGACACTCGCCGCACAAAATATTCCCGTCACCGTTTTTGAAACCAGCAAACAGCTAGGCGGACGGGCGCGTGGCTTGTGGCACAACGACACCCAACTCGATAACGGTCAGCATATTTTACTCGGTTGTTATCGACACACATTACAGCTCATCGAGCAGGTTGGCGGCAATATTGAGCAGGATTTTTTGCGCCTGCCGCTACAACTCACCCTGCATCATCGATTTTCATTCAAGGCTTCTCCCCTGCCTGCCCCGCTGCATATTTTGTTGGGACTAATAAGAGCACAAGGTTTGTCCTTTACTCAAAAAATATCCGCTGCGCGCTTCATGCTCGCCATGCGCCACATCCAATTTTCATTGCCCGGCGATATATCGGCTATTGAATTATTGGTCAGCCATCAACAAGATCATGAATTGATAAGCCTGCTGTGGCAACCTATCTGCATCTCAGCACTTAACACACCATTGCATTTGGCCTCCGCCAAAATTCTATTAAACGTGCTGCGCGATAGCCTGAATACCTCGCGTGCTGACAGTGACATGCTGCTACCGCGCTTAAATTTTTCTGCGCTGTTTCCAGATCGCGCTGCTGAATATATTTTGAAACGCGGTGGCTCGCTACATGATTCATGCAGCGTGAAGGCCATCATTCCTCGTGACCAAGCAATTGAATTAACCGTCAACTCAAACAATGGCAACACACCGCAAACGCATTTATTCAGCCATGTTATTTGCGCGACTTCTCCCACTGCGGCTGCACGTTTGCTGCAAACGATGCCACAGCTAGCGTCGCTCACACAGCAGATTTCCGCCATTCCAAACCAGCCTATCTACACTGTTTATCTGCAATATCCTGCACATGTGCGCCTGCCACAACCCATGCTGGGATTCGATCAATGCTACACACAATGGCTGTTCGACAAAGGACAAATCGCCGCGCAACATGGGCTGATCGGTGCTGTCATCAGTGCTGAAGGACTGCATCAAGAATTGTCGCAGGAAAATCTTGCTCAAAAAGTTATACAAGAATTGCATGAGCAATTGAGCATTACAGAAACTCCACTATGGCTCAAAGTGATCGCCGAAAAACGCGCTACTTTTTCCTGCGAAGTAAATTTGAGTCGCCCTCCCCATATCACTGCCATTAAAAATTTATTGCTGACTGGCGATTACACGGCAGGCGATTATCCGGCAACGCTGGAGGGCGCAGTGATGAGTGGAATAAAATGTGCGAAGGAAGTACTGCCTACAAGAACTTAAAAAGTTTTCAATAGCCATGATTCCAGAAAGCAATTGAGCCGAGAACGCGAAGCCGAGGAAAGGCGCAACGCAGTTAGCACATTTGAGTACAGCAAGGCGCACCTGACAATGGCGACAAAGTTATCGGTTTAATTGCACACTGGAATTAATGACGCGATTTTTTCATGGCTTGCTTAGCCTCCATCACCGCATCCCGTTCGCGCTCTGACTCTCGCTTGTCATGCATTTTTTTACCCTTAGCCAAGCCGATTTCCAGCTTAACCAGCGAGCCTTTAAAATGCATATTTAACGGCATCAACGTATAGCCCGCGCGCTGAACTTTGGTGATGAGTTTATCAATTTCAGCAGCATGTAAAAGCAGCTTGCGGGTGCGTATCGGATCGGGAACGATGTGCGTTGAAGCCGAAGTTAAGGGGCTGATGTGCGCGCCAAATAAAAATAATGCCCCATCTTTTAAAGTAACATAGGCTTCTTTTAAATTAGCCCGTCCTGCTCGAATAGCCTTTATTTCCCAGCCTTGCAGCATCACCCCCGCTTCGTAGCGATCTTCGATGAAGTAGTCGTGGAATGCTTTTTTATTTTGGACGATTATCATATGTCGGTTATTCTACCAGCTTTAAAAAACGCTGATTAAGCTGTTAAGCGGGCGAATTACTATAAGGTACGTAATCCGCTATCCGGCATGCCGGATGCGGAATTGTCAGCATGGCGCTCGAAATCCTCATGTATATTTACATACACTGCGGTTTTTGTGCACCATGCGCCTTGTACTTCATCCCGCTTAACAGCTTAATCAACATTTTTTCAATTCACCTTCAAAAATTTAGTTATGGCAATCGTTGAAAAATCAGTACTTGTTCCTTACAGCGCAGAACAAATGTTTGCGCTGGTGGATGACGTGGCTGCATACCCGCAATTTTTGCCTTGGTGCGGAGGTTCAAAAATTAATTCGGTTGACGGCGCAATCATGAATGCGACCGTGTATATTGATTACCACCGCATCAAACAAAGTTTCACCACGCAGAATGTGCGTCATATTCCACATAGCATCGATATAACGCTGCTGGACGGCCCCTTCAAACATTTGGATGGAAATTGGCGTTTCATCCCATTGTCCGACACAGCGTGTAAAATCGAATTGCGTATGCATTACGAGTTCTCGAACGTTTTGTTGGAGAAAATACTCGGGCCAATTTTTCATTACATCACCAGCAGCTTTGTGGATTCATTTGTACATCGAGCTGAAAAAATATATGTCTCAAAATAATATGAGCGAAAGTTTAAACATTGAAATCGTTTATGCACTGCCACACGAACAAACTCTATTGCGTATGCAAGTGCCAGTGGGTTGCACAGTCACCGCAGCAATTCAAATGTCGGGCATATTAAACAAATATCCGGCCATTGATCTGGCTGTAAACAAACTCGGCATCTTCGGCAAACTGGTTAAGCCAGACACCATTCTGCGCGAGCAGGATCGCATCGAAATTTATCGCCCGCTGCTGGCTGATCCAAAGGAAATTCGCCGTCAGCGCACACAAGCTGGCAAGGTCATAAAAAAAGGAGGGGGCGAAATCTCCGTCTAAAAATATGCTCAATTACGATCTACATTGCCACTCCACCGTCTCCGATGGCCTATTGCCACCGGCAGAACTCGTGGCGCGCGCCGCAGATCGCGATGTAAAAGTACTCGCGCTTACCGACCACGATGATATTTCTGGCCTAGCGGAAGCCGCCACTGCCGCCGCGCAACATGGTATACAACTCATTAACGGCGTTGAAATATCGGTGAGCTGGCGCAGCCACACTTTACATATTCTTGGTTTGCATATTGATCCCACCAACGAAGATTTATTGGCAGGCCTGCGTGAAATCCGCAAAGGCCGCAGCACCCGCGCACAACTCATGGCGCAATCGCTGGCCAAGAGCGGTATCACAGGCGCGCTGGAAGGCTCGTACCGCTATGCAGCCAATCCGGAAATTATCGGTCGCACTCATTTTGCAAGATTTTTAGTGGAACACGGCTATAGCAAAGATGTCCGCAGTGTGTTCAAAAATTATTTAATTAAAGGCAAGCCAGGCTACATCGCGCATCAATGGGCCGCTTTAGAAAACGCAGTAAAATGGATAGTCGGTAGTGGCGGAGTCGCGGTATTGGCGCACCCGGGACGCTATACCTCCGGACGCAAAGCGATGGGCAAACCAACCTTGCGTGAATTACTTCGCGAATTTTATGATCTGGGTGGACGTGGCATCGAAGTAGTCAGCGGCAGCCACACACCCGAGCAATATGCAGAATTCGCACGCTACGCTCGCGAATTTAATTTACTCGCCTCCTGTGGCTCAGACTTTCACGGCCCCGGTGAAAGCTATCGCGATTTAGGGCATTTACCAGATTTTCCACTGGATTGCGTACCTGTGTGGCAGGCGTGGGAATAACCAAAAAAAATCAAACTTTGCAACACATATTTCAACGCAGGCTGGTCTGAACATAACGATAGCCATACCAAGCTGGCTTCGATGTTAAAATGTTGCCTCTTAGAAACATAACCCCATCTACACAAAACCACTCACCCCCAACCCGCCACATGGCACAATATTTCGTAATTAATTCTAGTAACCCGCAAGCGCGCTTAATTAAACAAGCCGCGCAGATGGTGCGCGATGGGAAGGTAATCGTTTATCCGACGGATTCTTGCTATGCCATCGGCTGTCATCTGGATGATAAAAATGCGGTGGCGCGCATACGCCAAATTCGTGGGGTAGATGATAACCACCACATGACGCTGGTGTGCCGCGATCTGTCCGAGCTATCGCATTATGCGCTGGTCAATAATGTGCAGTTTCGTTTGTTGAAACATAATACGCCGGGCAGTTATACTTTTATTTTGCAGGCCACTAAAGAAATTCCAAAACGCCTACAACATCCCAAGCGCAGCACGATTGGTGTACGCATTCCCGATCACGCCATCGCGCTGGCTTTGCTGGAGGAATTGGGAGAGCCTTTGCTCAGCTCCACCATGATTTTGCCGAACGAGGAATCGCCATTAAATGATGCCCAGCAGATTCGCGTATTGCTGGAGCAGCAGGTTGATTTGGTTATTGACGGCGGAGCCGTGGCATCTGAGCCAACCTCGGTGATTGATTTAACCCGCGACATGCCGATTCTGGTGCGCGCTGGTCGCGGCGATACGGCGCATTTTTTATTTGGGAATTAGTTCATGCCAATTGAACATCTGATACAAACCATCGCCATTGCGGCCATCCCGATTTTATTTGCGATCACCTTGCATGAGGCAGCGCACGGCTACGTCGCCAAACATTTCGGCGACATGACCGCGTACCAGCAAGGCCGCATCAGCCTCAATCCCATACGCCATATTGATCCGGTGGGCACCATCCTCATTCCTATCATGACCCTGTGGTTAGGGGGAATTTTATTTGGCTGGGCGAAACCTGTACCAGTAAACTTCGCCGCACTACGTCATCCAAAAAAAGATATGTTGTGGGTGGCGGTGGCAGGTCCTGTCTCCAATTTATTTATGGCACTGTGTTGGGCGCTGCTGGCAAAATTTTCCGGGGTCGGCGGTGAGTATGCCGAACCGATGTTAAAAATGGCTCAGATTGGTATTCAGATTAACGTGGTGCTGATGGTGCTTAATATGTTGCCGCTGCCGCCATTGGATGGCGGGCGCGTGGCAGTCAGTCTGCTGCCGAATAAACAAGCTTATCAACTATCCCGGCTGGAACCGTATGGTATGTTTATTTTGATTTTCATGGCTTTTACCCCGGTATTAAGTTGGATATTAAAACCGTTTATTAATGCCTCATACACTGTCATTCGTTTAATTTTTGGATCCTAGAATTTATATTTACTAACTATGTTTACTGATCGAGTGTTATCTGGAATGCGTCCGACTGGCAGCCTGCACCTGGGCCATTATCACGGCGTGTTAAAAAATTGGGTGGAGATGCAGCAGGAATATGAGTGCCTGTTTTTTGTGGCGGATTGGCACGCCTTGACCACGCATTACGACACGCCGCAAATCATCGAGCAAAGCGTGTGGGACATGGTGATAGATTGGTTGGCAGCGGGTATCGACCCAGTACGCGCAACATTATTTATACAATCAAGAGTGCCGGAACATGCCGAGCTGCACGTGCTGCTGTCCATGATTACCCCGCTGGGCTGGTTGGAACGTGTGCCGACCTATAAAGATCAGCAAGAAAAATTAGCTGATAAAGATTTAAACACCTATGGATTTTTAGGCTACCCGCTGTTACAAAGCGCGGACATTTTAATTTACCGTGCCACGCAAGTGCCCGTGGGCGAAGATCAAGTGCCACACATTGAATTCACACGCAACATCGCTCGACGCTTTAATCACATTTATGGTCGTGAGATGGGCTTCGAAGAAAAAGCCGAATCAGCAGTAAAAAAATTGGGCAGCAAAAAAGCCAAGCTCTATCACGAACTGCGTACACGGTATCAAGAGCATGGCGATGACGAAGCGTTACAATCGGCAAAATCATTATTGGAAGAGCAGCAAAGTTTAAATATGGGCGATCGCGAACGCCTGTACGGCTATCTCGAAGGCGGCGGCAAAATGATTCTATCCGAGCCACAAGCCATGCTCACTCACGCCTCTAAAATGCACGGTTTAGATGGGCAAAAAATGTCCAAGTCTTACAACAACACCATCTCATTGCGCGAAGACGAAGCCAGCGTCAGCAAAAAAATTCGCACCATGCCGACCGACCCCGCGCGCATCAAACGCACCGACAAAGGCGATCCAGACAAATGCCCAGTGTGGCAATTGCATCGAGTGTATTCTAACGACGACACCAAACAGTGGGTGCAAAAAGGCTGTCGTAGCGCGGGCATCGGCTGCTTAGATTGCAAACAGCCGGTTATCAACGCTGTGTTGGAAGAACAAAAACCCATGCGCGAACGCGCCCAACTGTATCTGGACGATCCGATATTAGTCCGCAATATCGTTTCCGACGGCTGCGAAAAAGCGCGCAAGCTAGCCAGCGAAACCATGCGCGAAGTGCGCGATGCGATGGGCTTAAGTTACAGCTAAGGAACCTCTGATTAAGTCCATCATGAACCGCGTTGCTGACAAAAAATGGATGATCGCAAGGCGCGCGACGCCGGTCGTAGTTATTCTACGATACCAAGGAGCGCAACACAGCGAGTGCCTATTTTTGTCGCATCCCACAAGGGCATTGGCATTGCGGGCGGTCTGCGGCGTCAGGTTCCTAGCGAAGGGAATAACCATTCGCGTCGTCACCTTTCTTGCATCCCATTCCGCAAAGCCGAATGCGCGGCCATGCGGGACTTAATCAGAGGTTCCCTAATCAATATGAACGTGACACTGCAATCCGTGATCACCTGCCCCCACTGCGGCACAGCTAAAGAAGAAAACATGCCAACTGATGCGTGCCAATTTTTTTACGAATGCAGCGCGTGCCATACCATGCTTCGCCCTAAAACGGGCGACTGCTGCGTGTTCTGCTCCTATGGTTCTATGCCCTGCCCTTCTATTCAAGTGCAGCGCACGCAATAAAAACCATGACCCAATCCCCGCCCCCACTCTCCCCACCCGTTGCCCACATCTACGGCGAGCCGTTGCTGGAGATGCCGCTGGATTTATATATTCCGCCCGATGCGCTGGAAGTAGTGCTGGCAACTTTTCAAGGGCCACTGGATTTATTGCTGTATTTAATTCGCAAACACAACCTCGATGTGCTCGACATTCCCATGGCGCAATTAACGCAGCAATATATGAATTACATCGAGTTGATGCAGCGCAACCGTTTGGAATTAGCCGCAGAATATCTGCTTATGGCGGCGGTGTTGATCGAAATTAAAGCGCGTATGTTGCTGCCACGCCCCACCAAAATTTCTGATGATGGCGCAGAAGATCCTCGTGTTGAGTTGATGCGCCGTCTGCTGGAATACGAACAGATGAAGCTGTCCGCACAAAAATTAAATGAGTTACCGCAAGCGGGTCGTGATTTTGAATTAGTGCAAGTGCTGATCGAACAGACCGTGATACAGCGACTGCCCAATGTCAGTGTGGAAGATTTACGTCAGGCTTGGCTCACCTTATTAGCGCGTGCAAAAATCAATTCGCATCATGTGGTGCGCCGTGAAGAACTATCAGTACGCGAACAAATGACGCGCATATTGCGCCAGCTACGACATGGTGAGTTTGAAACTTTTTCGAATTTATTTCATGATCGCAACAACAACGCGCAATTAAGTTTAGCGCACCTGGTTGTCACCTTCATCGCCGTGCTGGAATTGGCCAAAGAGTCTTTAGTAGAAATCACACAATCTGAAACATTGGGGAGCATCTATGTCCGAGCCAGTCGAAGCGGCAACACCACCGAATAACTCTCCCCAGCCCGTAAAGGATGCTGAAATTGCTATCGTTGCAGAGGTTACTGTTCCCACAGAATCTGCCGTGCCATTTCAAACTCCTGCTACATCTTCAGAACTCTTTCCAATTTTTTCACCGCTAGAGAGAGAAAAAATATTGCGCGTACTCGAAGCCGCCTTGCTCACCTCGCAAGAGCCATTGTCCTTAGCCGAACTAAAAAAATTGAGTGACCTGCCATTAGAAAATAATTTTTTGACAGAATTATTAGAACAACTGATGCAAAAATATGCAGCGAGCGGCATAGAACTAAATCGTGTCGCCAATGGTTGGCGTTTTCGTGCACGCCCCGAAATGCAGCCTTATTTAGATCGACTCAACCCACAAAAACCACCACGCTACTCACGCGCCGTGATGGAAACCTTAGCCATCATCGCCTACCGCCAGCCCGTCACACGCGGCGACATTGAAGAAATTCGCGGTGTAGCGGTATCATCACAAGTGCTAAAAACATTAGAGACTCGAGGTTGGATAGATGTCATCGGCACCCGCGACACGCCCGGCAAACCGGAATTATTCGCCACCACCAAACAACTTTTAGATGATTTGAATTTGCGCTCGCTGCAAGAATTGCCGCCACTGGAAGAAATGGGCAGCTTGCTGGAGCAAGATGCGGGTAGGGTGGAGTGATCGCGTTTTAACGCGTCTCACCGGATGGGTGGGTGGAAGTGGCAAAATGGTCGCATTGCCAAGAAGCCCTGCTCACCGTCCACCGTATCTACATTTGTCGGCCTAATCTATGCACTGCGAAGAGTTTGAACAACATTTTTCCGACTATCGTAAGTATCTGCGCGAGGAGATTCATCGCTTCCGCGATTGCGTTGCAGTCTATCGGCAAATCCAAGAACTCAAGTTGGACATGCTGGAAGTTATCAATCAAGCCCCAGCATTTTTTGGCGTTGTTGAAGGTGCGCTCTTCACAAGCATAGTGCTCTGGGGCGACAAACTGTTCGACGAAAAGGGAGAACTGGCGCATCCCTCAATGCACCATCAATAATAGAAGAGGTAACCGTATGAAAACTGCACCACTCGCCACACTATTTCTCACTTGCCTGCTGGGCATCCTGCCTGTCGCAGCATCCGCCAAACCCTATATTATTTCTGCCGATGGCAGCGAAGTCACCGATCAAAAAACGGGTCTGATCTGGCGGCGCTGTGCCGAGGGTATGAACTGGGATGGTGCAACCTGCGCTGGTGTTGCCAGCAAGTTTAACCACGAGGCCGCCTTGGGGCAGGCCGCAGCCCAGACCGCCGCAGCCCAGACCAAAGACACTGGAATCGACTGGCGCTTGCCGAATATAAAGGAACTTTCCAGTATCGCCGACAGTAGCGGCGGCAACCCTGTGATCGACCCGGCGGCTTTTCCAGCTACACCGTTGTCCTCTTCGTTTTGGTCTGCCTCGCCCGGCGCTGGCAAGCCCCCCACGCGCGCTTGGTTCGTTCTTTCCAGAGATGGCGATGTTGACCTCAAAAGCGGTAACGACACGGCCTATGTGCGGTTGGTGCGTGCTAATCAGTGATTGGGTCGCGTAGCGGCTTCTGGTATGGCGGTGTTATCCTGTTTCCGGCAGGGGAAAGGACGGAATAAGCTGGCAGGGCGCGCTTGTGGGGCGGAAGGTATTATCTGCGCTTGAGCCTTCCGCTAAGTTCAAACGTTATGCGCTAGAACGTAATTTGCCGCAATCGTTTTGACCCTTATCAATACCCACATTTAACCGAGATTTTCCAATAGAGCACAATTCCCAATGGAAGCCATTAGAGAATTACATTGATTCTATTGAAGTTTGGGTTGATTTTGAGTAGCGTATAGCCATCGCGATTTAAGTGCAGAGGAAGTCATGGGTTTTGAGCTGCGTTT
>CANJMS010000001.1 GCA_947475825.1 Nitrosomonadales bacterium | reverse complement strand
AGTGCAAAACATTGAACAAGTTGCCTGAATTTAGCTTCACTGATTCGAGAACGGCAATAATATCTATTTTTATTAATCATCTTAGTAAGTTACCACACTTTAAAATGTGCTTAACTTCCTAAGACCCTTTTTCTTTTAAACATGCAATAAGCCTCCAAAACTGAACCACACCCTTCGAAAGTAATTAAGCATATAGACTCATCGCGTTGCCTCTGCCTAACTAGAAATTTTGTGTACAAAATTCCCACGTAGAAAAGTATATGTGGTAATTTTACCCACGTCAAATTTTTCTCAATATAAATTTAAAAAATAGACTTGAGCTACTGAAGCTTTGAATTGGTCATGCAAGGGATGCTGATCTACATGGAAGAAGCACAGATACAAACCATAGCGCAGACTAGAGCTTTTTTTGGATGGGACGTGAAGATGGCCTTCTTGATATCCACGCGTACTTACCGCACAGGCGTGCAGACAAGGGCGTGTTACTGCGCTATCTGAGCCTGTCACGCCAAAAGGACACTTGGCCACGAACAGGATTAATCGGTGGGTATTAAGGTTACTTACTCACGCTCAGCACGATCATGCTGAAAGTCGTGCAGCCCTGAGGTTGCCCTGCCGCAAATGGCCACACTCGCTTATCAAAACGGCTCCTCATGCATTCCTCAACCACCCAGCCGCTCTAGCATGGCCGCCAGTTCGCGTTCCCAATTTGCATCGCGAATCCGGAAACGCCTGCACGCACGGCGCAGGTAGTTAAAACGTTCATACGCGGCCGTGCGCTCCCACAGCCCGGCGTCACCACCGTAGCCCATGCGGAACGCGGCAATGCCAGCAGTGGCCGTTGCGGCCGGGTAGTGCGTCTTCAAGTAGGTAGCAAAGTAGCCCACGTCAAACGCGGGATCGCCACACGCGGCATCGTCCCAATCGAGCACGGTGACATGCGTACCGTCGTCGAATAACTGCCTCAAGTGGAAGTCGCGATGCAGAAGAACCTCGGGCAGCGGACCCCATGCAGATTCCTCTGCATACAAGCGGGCGAGCACTCGCTGGATAAGTGCGGCATGTACGGGGAGCGCAGCGGCCAAGACAGCGGGGTTCGGTCGCACCAGATCCTCAACGTGATCCACCAGCCGCCGGACGGATCGCATCGGAAGCGGAATTGTGAGCGCATGCAGTTCTTGCAACGCCCGCCCGATGCGTTCCAATGTTGCGGGCATCAGCATGGGATCAAGTGATCGGCACGGCTCACCCATGGCCATCTCCATGAGCAGCGCACCGGGGCTCTCGAGCCAGGCAATGGGCCGCGGCACCCGCAGCGTACGAGTTCCAGCTGCCTCCAGAGCTTGCAACAATCTCAGTGATGCCTCGCCAAGACCGTCGTGGCGTAGCTTACCAATGACACGTACGTCGCCAAGGCTGTATTCGATCACAGCGTGTCCGTCGGCAGACTCCTCAAGTACGCGCGTCCGCCAATCGCCTGGACGGCGCGCCACGAGTTCGCAACGCACAGCCTCCGCGCGCGCGGCTAACATCGGGCACACGCCAGAATGATCTGTGCAGCCCGGCGATTACCCAGCTCAAACACATCGTGCGTATAACTCTCACGCATGGCAGCGAGCATTTCCGGTGCTAGGCACGCGCCCGCCACTATGGCGGCGGCACGTTCTGAGTCAGCAGGATCAATGACCAGAGCTAGACCGCGCGATGCCATATCCTGCACGCGCTGCAACTGGTCGTCATGTGTTCGATGTCCGGGCAAGAAAAACGCTGGGCGCTGCTCCAATCGAATCTCACTCACGCTGTTATAACCGCCTGCCGACAGCACCGCGTCGGCACTGGCAATTAGGCTTGCCATTTCGGGTTCGCTCGCCAACACGATCATGTTCACATCCATCGGTTCGGTGGTAAGCAACGAGTTAGGACCCATTACCAACACATGCCTGAAGCGCGGTAGTTTGGTCGAGAGCTGCGCATGCACACGGCGAGCGATATCCACAAAACGCACGCTATCCTCGACAAAGCCTCCACCGCCGGGAGTCGAGACCAGACAGAAACCATCACTGGGAATTCCCAGCCGCGCGCGCAAGGCTGCCATCACGGCAGTCTCGGCTCGGCGCGCAATCGGCCCGACAAATGTGGTGCGCGCAGCTAATAACTCGGGTAGCGCGTAGCCAAACTCTTCTGGCGTGTGCGGCACGATCAGCGCATGCATGCCAGCTAGCGAGGTATGAGCTAATACCTGTGCTTGCCGTTCGGCAGAACAGCGTCGCATCACAAACACGTGGCGTCCGCCCTCGTGCGTAAGCCGGGCAGGCGGCATGGTGTCATCCACGATCACGTCCGGCGCAAACGCCATAAGCTCGGTCGGCAACTGATCCATGTCATCAGGATTGGGAGCGACAATATAACGGATACGTTCGTCGGAAATCGGAAAAGGCGGCGCGGATCTTGTGAAGAACCAAATCTCGGTGCCAGGTTCAAGAGTTAGCAGCTCACGCGCAATGTTAAGTCCACGCATCCAGTGACCGAGGCCGCGTTGGTTGTAAACGCGAAACAACACTCGCAACGGAGCTGCTCCCCACAGCGCCCGTAGCCGACGCGTGTTCGCTTCGCTTGAGAAACGGCGCTCAATCAGCGCACGCGCTTCACCCGCAAGCCGTACGCGCAGCTCCGGCTCTTCAATAAGACGTCGGCAAGCTGCCGCGAGCGACACCGCATCTCCCTGCGCGACTCCCAGACCAGTAACGCCATCGATGAGTGCCTCGGGGATACCAGTTACATCTGTGCCCACACACGGCGTGCCAAGTGCCATAGCCTCAAGCAGCACGGTAGGCAGCCCGTCGCGGTCACCATCGCTTGCTACTACACACGGCACCGCGAGTACGGCTGCTGCTTGCATGAGCAACTTGACCTGGTTTGGCGAGCGCGACCCGAGCAGCCGCACTCGTTCACCAAGTCCGAGTGATTCGATGCGCGCGGCAAGCGCGCCATGCTGCTCGCCATCGCCCACAATCTCACAGCGAAAGTCCAACCCTGCAGTAGCGAGCAACCCACATGCCTCAATGAGGTGAATAAAGCCTTTTTTCTCGATCAGACGACCCACTGCAAGGATCACTGACGCACGTGTGGCGCACGAGCGGAACGGAAAGTCCTCTAAATTAAGACCGTTGTAGATAAGCGATGCCGTTCGACCAAAGTGCTCTTGCAAGTAGTCGACGTTGAAGCGGCTCACAGTCACCACTTGTGCCGCATCGCGGATCCGTTCAGCGAGAGCAGTCACGTCCACGCTCTGCTCGAAAATATCGCGCGCGTGGGCAGTGAACGAGTAAGGCAATTGCAACTCGGTCGCAGCGAGTCGGGTCACGTGAGTAGCTAATTTGGCAAAATGCGCGTGCAGGTGTTCGATGCCGCGTTCACGCGCCGCCTGAACAAGCTGAGCTGGCAGCTCGGAGTCAGGACCGTGCAGGTACACGATCTCAACGCCGAGTGGCGGTTCCACGACACTGCGGTCTTCGACCTTCGGTTCCCGCAAAGAAAATATGGTAAGCAGCAAACCCGTGCGCTCATGGGCGCGCAGCTCGTTGACCACAAAAGTTTGCGACAGGCGCGGGTACACCTTGAGTACATAGCCGATATGCTTCACGCTGGGATCCCGTCGAGATGCGCCGTGCGAATTGGACCGAGCCGCACCCCCTCGGAGTCCAGACACACGTTCACATAAGCGCCATTTGGGAACGCTACGGCCTGGTCGAAACCGCGATAACGCGCCATGCGCCGGGCACTCACTGTGGGGTGACCGGCGAGCCACGACCACAGCAAGGCGTTGATAAACTTTTTATGTGAAAATATAACAACAGATTCCGCCGTCAAGCTTTCAAGCCGTTCTCGCACCTCGCGGACGCGCGCAAGAAATTCAGCGAACGACTCGGCTCCCTCGCCCTGAACCTGATGAGGGTCACCCGCCTTCCAATACGCCTCTACCGCTGGCCGACGCTCAGCCACGGTGCTGCCACTGTATGCTGCAGGACCCAGATAGGTAAACTCATGTACAGGCCACTCCTCGACGGACACATCGGGAAAGCGGGCGAGCGCGGCACGTGCGGTAAGTTTCGAGCGAGCGTACGACGACACCACGAACAAATCAGGAGGACGTTCAATCAGTCCTGCAATTGCATCTGCCTGACGTTCACCACGAATCGTGAGCAAGGCTGATGCCGCGTCATTAGTGGGTCGGCCAGCATTGCCTTCGCTCTCACCGTGGCGAACTAGCAGAATTTGCGAGGATCGGAGCATGACGGCAGACTATCAGGTGGACAAACACAACAAAGAAAACGCAGGGCGCGTTCGAAGCACGCTGTAGGTACTCCCAAGATTTTTAACGAACCACGCGGAAAGTTGTCTCATGCTGGCATCCCTAATGCGCTTGTATCCCGCCAGAAAAAAACCAACTGCACCATGTTTGAACCACAAGGGTTGGGCAAAATTTATCGCCCCACTTTCATAAATTATCTTTACTTGCATGATCGATCTCCTACTCCTATGTATAACGTAAACACTGATCAAATATGTTCACCCTGAGACTCTATGGTTTACGCCAAACATTACTTTATAATCTTTTCTGGGCAAAAAGCTGAAAATAGAAAATTCAACCATACAAGTCAAATTAAACTTCGGCCCACACCCCTAGCCAATCCAGTTTTCATCGTCCAAACAATGATAAATTCCACACTATCCCTATCTGACTTGCCCGAGTTATTCTAATTTCTAATAAACAGGAGCACAAGGCGGCAAGGATGAGGCGACGAAGACAGTTCATTTGAGTACGGCTAGGAGCCGAAAACGAAGCCAACACTGTGATCGTTTTTATCAGGAATTGGAATTACGTTGTATTTCTGCTTCAGCACATTGAGTGCAATCAGCACAGTACAGTTTGATACGTACGTATCACTATTCCTCAACTTACTTCACTTTTGGCTCACGCCGAGAATGAGAGGATTACCATGCTAAAATGCCGCGCCCATATTAAACTGCAATCAGCCTACACCAATTTTAGCCCGTCAATTTGTTACCCAATAAAATGTCTGCTCTCCCCATCACACTGATCATCTCTTTTACCTTGCTGTTTGGTTTTATCAACACACATCAAAGGCACGTAAAAAATTTTCAGGGCGCCAACCTATCTCATTTTTTTGCCTTACAGGTTAGTTTTATTGCGGGTCTGGTGGCAGGTATAGGTTTGCTGATATTTTATGGTTTTTCGACCGCATGGTATTGGCCGTTTTCGCTCTTGGCTATTGCTGTAATTGCGAGCGGTTTATTATTTGGATTCTTGGATAGCCAAATCGGGCAACGTGGATTGAGCGGTGCATCTTTTGCCTGGCCGCTGTTTGCTCTGTTATGTTATTGGTCGATTACTGAACTTGCCCGTATCCAGCCCTAACCCTTCTTACCTGCTTGAGAAACCCTTACACAGAGCAGGCAGGTTAATTTGATACTGTACTGATGAGATCACTTCGGACGGCATGCTCTATCCATGTTTTGATACGATTGGCATCGCCAATACGGGAATTTTTGCCATACGAATCCAGTAAAATGACGATGGTGGGTCGATTCATAATATGTGTCCGCATCACCAAACATCTGCCCGCCTCTTTGGTGTAACCCGTTTTACTGATATTAATATCCCACGACGCATTTTTCACCAGCGGGTTGGTATTGCCAAACCGTTGCGGGCGGTAACCCTGCGCCGAGACGATGTGCGAAGGCGCGGTGCTGTATGTGTGAATGAGGTCATAACTCTGAGCCGCCATCAACATCTTCACCAAATCACGCGCGGTAGAAACATTACCGCTGTTCAATCCCGAAGCATCTACAAAATGTGTATTCAACATACCCAATTCACGCGCCTTCTCATTCATTTTTGCTATGGCCACCTCCTCGCCCCCCGGAAAAGTACGCGCTAGTGCTGCAGCTGCACGATTTTCAGAAGCCATCAAGGCCAGCTTTAACATCTCAGTACGAGTAAAAGCCATACCCACGCGCATACGCGACCGCGAATATTTGAGTTTATCTATATCCTGCTCGCCAATTGCAATGACTTCGTCCATCGGTAATTGTGCATCCAACAGCACCATAGCCGTCATCAGCTTGGAGATAGAAGCAATAGGCACAACTGTATCCGCGCCTTTGCTGTGAATTGGAACCTGTCCCTGCTCATCGTAAATCAAGGCAATGGACGAACGAAGTTGGGGTAAAGCATTATATTTTTTTGATGCTTTAACGTGCAGTACTGACGCGCCATTGTTCTGCGGCGCAGCTTGCACCGCGAAGACGTTACTTAGCACAATCAGAAACAGAATTTTTTTTATCATGGATTACTCTTTGAATCTCTTCAAGCCTCCAGTATTTCGCACAGATTTTACTTACTGCGTAGCATACATCAACATTTTAACTAAGCAAATGGTTTAGATGCGCAACATTAAAATAGGGATAAATTAAAAAAGTCACTCCTTCTCTTGCTGCTGCAACGCCCACATTTGTGCATACACCCCGGCTTGCGTTAACAATTCGCGGTGCGTGCCGCGCTCGACAATACGACCTTGTTCAATCACCAGAATTTGATGTGCATCCACGATGGTAGACAAACGATGGGCAATAACCAACGTGGTGCGGTTACGGGCGATGCTGCGTAATTCATCTTGAATGGCCTTCTCCGACTTGGAGTCCAGCGCCGAGGTGGCTTCGTCAAAAATCAAAATCGGCGGATTTTTTAATATCGCTCGTGCAATCGCCACACGCTGCTTTTCTCCGCCGGATAATTTCAGGCCGCGCTCACCCACCGTTGTCTCATAGCCCTGCGGCAGCGATTCAATAAAGGTATGGATATGCGCCGATTGCGCGGCTTGCAGCACCTCTGCGCGCGTTGCGTCTGGGCGACCATAAGCGATATTGTAATAAATACTGTCGTTAAACAGCACCGTATCCTGCGGCACGATGCCGATAGCCGCGCGCAAGCTGGCCTGCGTAACGTGACGTATATCCTGCCCATCGATCAAAATTCGCCCCGCCGTAACATCATAAAATCTAAACAACAAACGCGACAAGGTCGACTTCCCCGCTCCACTCGTTCCGACTACAGCGATAGTATGTCCTGCTGGAATTACAAAGCTGGCATCAAATAATATCTGACGATCAGAGTTGTAGCCGAACGCTATATTCTCGAAACAAATTTCTCCTTGTGCCACGCGCAAAGATTGTGCATCAGGCGCATCTTCAATTTCACAATTTTCATGCAACAGGCGGAACATTTTTTCCATGTCCACCAGCGCGTTTTTAATTTCGCGATAAATAAATCCTAAAAAATGCAGCGGGATATAAAGTTGTAGCATGAACACATTAATCAACACCAAGTCGCCCAGCGTCATTTCTCCTTTAACCACGCCATCTGCGGCCAGCAACATAAGCGCGGTCAAACCCACTGCGATAATGCAGCTTTGCCCCGCGTTAAGAGCGGACAGTGAAGTTTGATTCTGCACTGCAGCCGTTTCCCATGTGCCCAAATGCTGATCGTAGCGCCTCGCCTCAAATTGCTCATTACCGAAATATTTCACAGTTTCGTAATTCAGCAGGCTATCAATCGCATGGGTATTTGCTTTGGAGTCCATATCATTCATGGTGCGCCGGAACACCATGCGCCATTCGGTAATCGCCAGCGTGAAAATTACATAGGCCGCCAGTGTAATAAGTGTGATGATGGTGAACCACGGATCGTATTTATAAAACAAAATACCCGTCACCAGCGCAATCTCCAATATAGTCGGCAAAATATTGAACAACATAAAATTAAGCAAGAAGCCGATGCCGCGCGTGCCGCGTTCAATGTCGCGCGACATTCCGCCCGTTTGCCGATCCAGATGAAAGCGTAAATTCAGGCTGTGCAGATGAATGAATAATTTTAGCGCGACGCGGCGAATGGCACGTTGTGTGACTTTTGCAAATACTGCGTCGCGCAATTCGCCAAACAGTGTGCTCATTAAACGCAGCAGACCGTAACCGAGCACCAGAAATATCGGCACTAACAATACGGCCTGGGATTTATCCAATGAATCGACAATTTCTTTAAAGATCAGCGGCACAGAAACGTTGGCTAATTTGGCTAATATCAGCAAGCCCATGGCCAGCACGACTCGCCCTTTAAATTCCAGCAGGTACGGCAGTAAGATGCGTATGGTGTTCCAGTCGCCACGCGAAACAGGTAGCGGTGCGGCAAGTGGCGAGGGGGGAGGTGAAACGGCAGAAGTGCGGGACATAATCTCTATAACGGGCAGTGTAGGTGCGTATTATAACTGCGAGGATCCAATATCTCGTCTTGCAGTATCAGAAATTGCTCCGGGAATGCAGCACTAGGAATGTAGCGTAAGGCAAATCTTAGCGAAAGAGCGAAGTTGATTCCGCTGTCAATGAGCATTCCAAGCCAAAATTTAATGCTGCGAGTGCCCTTAAGCGATTTAACGACATCGCAAGGTTATTCCAGTTCGCGTTAAAAGGGAGAACAAGGCAGCAAGGATGAGGTGACGAAGACAGTACATTTGAGTGCGACTTGGAGCCGAAGACGATGCCAACAGCGTGTGTTGTTGGGGCTTTAGCCCCCTTACAACCACGGCATACTCCTTGCGGGTACACAGTTATCGTTTTTAACGCGAATTGGAATTAGACATTATCATAGCCTCGCGCATACCCGGAAAATCCAGTGAGAAGTCGCACCAGCGCATAGCTAGCGCGCATCATCAGGCGTTTAAATAGGCCGTGTTCACGCCATTTTTCATGCTGGACAGGCCGCGCGCCATGCGCGATTTCATGCATTAAACTCTGACGCATTGAATCCGCAAAGCCCTTGTCATACACCACCAGATTGGCTTCCCGCGCCATCCACAAGCTCAACGGATCAATATTGGATGAACCAACAGTACTCCAAATACCATCCACCATCGCTACTTTGGCATGTAAAAAGCTCACATGGTATTCATGAATTTCTATTCCGGCTCCCAGCAATTCATCGTACAACGCAAGCGTGGCGTAGTGTTGCAAACGGTATTCCACTTGCCCCTGCAACAATAACTGCACGCGCACACCGCGCGCAGCGGCTTCGCATAAGGCTCGGCGCAATCGCTTGCCGGGTAAAAAGTAAGCGTTGGCAATCATGATCTCTGTTTTCGCGCCTATTATCGCAGCCATGTAAGCCTGCTCAATAGCATGTCGATTTTTGAAATTATCTCGCGCTAGAAAAATGACTTTGTTGTGTGACTCTTTACCTGCGTTTTGAAATTTGACGAACCTGCGCTCGCGTCGGTGAAAATTCACCCATGACACCAAAATCCACAAACGCTGCATCGACACCTGGATATGCTTTACCACATGCCCTTGCACTTGCACGGTGTAATCCAAACGTGGCTCGGTAATACCCCCTCCAGATGGGACGGCATCGTTGATATTCATACTGCTGACAAAAGCGATGCGTTCGTCTATCAGTACCAATTTTCTATGCAATCGCCGTAGTTGATACAGGCGAATCGGTAGCCAACCCAGCCATGGGCGAAACCACAATATCACGACTCCCGCCGCACGCATTTCTGTTATCCAGTCCAGCGGCAAATCCGCTGCCCCGAAACCATCCAGCAATAAATTAACCGCAACCCCGCGTGTCGTAGCGCGTTGTAGCGCAAGTGAGACTAAGCGACCGCTTTCATCTGCCGCATAAATATAGGTTTCAATATATACCGAGAGGATCGCGCCATCTATCGCGGCGATGAGGCTCGGGAAAAATTCATCGCCATTACGTAATAGCATGAGTACGTGATTATCAACAAAGTGTGTGGAACTCATACCAATAGCGTGGCCGACAATGCCGCATGATCTGAAATTTTATTCCACGGATAATGGGCATGAATTTGCGCGCTGTGTATGCTCAGCCCGCGCACATAAATTCTATCCAGGCGTAACATCGGCATCTCAACCGGATAGCTGAGCGCAGGCTTCCCTTGGCTGACTTCGAAAGCTTCATATAACTGCAACTCTTGCTCCAATAATCGACTCGCATTATTATTCCAGTCATTAAAATCACCCGCAATAATGAGTGGGGAATCCGGTGGCACCACTTTTTTAATGCGCGCGACTATCGCGCCAAATTGCTGCTTTCTCCCCTTCTTGAACAAGCCCAGATGAACACAAAAACAATGCAGCAATGCTGGCTTGGTTAGAGTCTGTTGACAATTATCCGGCGAGATGCGTTGCTCTCCCGATGGAGATGAATGCAAGGCGGAGGGCGCAGCCAATGGCCGCTCCCTTGGCAAGCCCGACAACGCGGCAGGCACTCCATCGGGCGGCAATCCTCCGGAAACGGGAGAATCGGGCGTATTGCGGCGTTGCTCGCTCCTTGTTTGGAATGACCAAACCGCGTCTCTCGCGCCTTGCACTGCATCCCGATTCCCCCCGTTCGCACCCGTCGCATGATTGTCAACAGACTCTAAACCATCTGCAGCAGACAAATCTATCTCGCAATGTAATAAACCACGGCTCTCAAAACGGTGCGTAGAAATGTCTAAGTTTTCCCATTGTGAAATGGGGTATCGACTCAATACGGCGTTTCCATGATGACCATTGGTGTACACCGCATTCTTTCCATATGCGTGATACGGCCATATCTGACCTGCTAAAAATTCATGATGGGGCATGACGGGATAATGCTTATGTCGCTGTACATTGCGAATATTTTCTCCTTGCACCTCCTGCAAAAAAACAATATCCGCATTCAGTTCACGCAAGCGATCACGCAACTCGTGCATCACCATGCGTCGGTTAAAACGAGAAAATCCCTTGTGAATATTGTAGGTGGCGATATTGAGCTTGATCACACATTGCCCCCTGAGAATTGCCCCATGAAAAAAGTCATGGCTTAGGCGTTGCCTATGCCGCGTGTGGGGAAATTTATTTGTCTGGCGAAATCCAGCATACGTGTAATAGACTTTTTTGCTTTGCGGCCAATCTCCGGATCAACAACAATTTCATTGCCCCCGTTTTCCAACACTGATTTCAAGTTTTTCAGCCCGTTCATCGCCATCCACGGACAATGATTGCAGCTTTTGCAAGTTGCACCCTCGCCCGCTGTCGGTGCTTCCAGAAAAATTTTATCGGGCGATAATTTTCTCATCTTATGCAAAATGCCATTATCTGTTGCCACGATAAATTCGCGTGTGGACAAACTTTGACTCGCCTTGATAAGCTGTGTAGTCGAGCCCACCACATCGGCCAGTGCTATCACCGTCGGTGGCGATTCCGGATGCACTAATATTTTTGCCGTAGGATGCTGCGCCTTCATAGCCGCCAACTCCTGCGCCTTAAACTCATCATGCACAATGCACGAGCCTTGCCACAGCAACATGTCAGCTCCAGTTTGCTGCTGGATGTAATGTCCCAAATGTCGATCAGGAGCCCACAGAATTTTTTCCCCCTGCGCGTGCAGATGCTTGATGATAGGCAAGGCGATTGAACTGGTCACCATCCAATCAGCACGTGCCTTAACCGCCGCACTGGTGTTGGCATACACCACGACAGTACGATCTGGATGTGCATCACAGAAAGCGTTGAATTCATCAATTGGACAACCCAAATCCAGCGAGCATGTCGCGTCTAAATCTGGCATCAACACGCGCTTTTCCGGGTTCAAAATTTTCGCGGTTTCACCCATAAAACGTACCCCCGCGACCACTAAGGTTTGCGCCGGATGTTGGTACCCAAAATTTGCCATATCCAGGGAATCCGACACACAACCGCCCGTTGCTTCTGCAAGATCCTGCATATCTGGATGCACGTAATAGTGCGCCACCAGCACGGCATTCTGTGCTTTTAGCAAATATTTAATGCGTGCAATCAGCTCAGGTTTTTCCGCGCCGGTTGGCTCACTCGGCTTTCTTGCCCAGGCCAGAGCAGTGTTGCAGCCTGTGCTGTGCGGATGATCGTAGCTAACGGGTATCATTTCTTCCAACATGACCTATCCTTTTAAGGCGGACTACTTGCAGTATTGCTGATGCTCCCTTATTCCAATTCGTGTTAAAAACGATAACTGTGTTGGCATCGTCTTCGGCTCCTAGCCGTACTCAAATGTACTGTCTTCGTCACCTTATCCTTGCCGCCTTGCTCTCCTTTCTAACGCGAACTGGAATTATTACTGCTTCACTGCTATTTTTTCTGATTACTACGTTCCGGTAACAGCAAAATTGCCGCGCGATTGCTTGGGGAAAATACCAAATCTGCAGCTTCCTGCCACTGCACCCATTTATAATTTAAGTGTTCACGTGGCGAGAGTTGAACAGGCAATCTGTCGGGCAGTTCCAAGCCGAACACGTGCTCGGTATTATACAAAGTGCCGGGGGCATAACGGTGTCGCCATAAGGCATAAATTTCATATACATTGTTTATCTGCCAATCACCAAATAAATAATTCTGAGCATCCAGTGCCGTCTCCTCAAAGACCTCGCGAATCGCTGTATCCCCTATGGTTTCACCCTCATCTTGACTGCCCGTCACCGACTGCCACGCACCGGGATGATCGGCGCGCTCCAATAACAACACCTCCAATGCTGCGGTATAAATCACGACCAGTGCAGAAACGGGACGCTTATATTGCATGATTTTTTCCTGCCCAAACAGCAAGTAATTTATGGAATGTGGTACAGACGTTTTTCAAGCGTCTTCCCTTTTACCTTGTCGAAACGTTCATCCATACTGGAATCCAGCTTCCCCAAGCGGTCATCGGGATGCGGGTGTGTTTTAAACAACAACGCGACACTACCTTCGTCTTTTGCAACATGACCGAGTTGTTGCAGCACCGCTGGCAGTCCGTAAGCATCATAGCCCGCACGCGTGGCGAGTACCACAGCGATGCGATCCGCTTCAAACTCAGCATCTTTATCCAGCGCACGCGACACGATTTCCGCGCCGCTGCCAATCATCCTCTGCGCCTTGTCGTTACCGCCCACTGTTTTGGCGAGTGCCTGGCTGCCTAAATCCAGCAACTTGCTTTGCTGCAATATTTTCAAATGATGCTGGCGAATGACATGGCCAACTTCGTGCCCTAAAACTCCCGCCAGCTCTGCTTCGCTGCGTAGCGATTGGTACAATCCGCGTGTTACAAAAATATAACCGCCGGGTGCGGCGAACGCATTCATATCAGCGGAGTCGATCACGCCAAAATGCCAGGCTAGTTCAGGGCGCTCGCTCTGGTCAGCGATCCAGCGTCCAACATGATTGATATACTGTTGCAGCTTGGCATCCTTCACCAATGGTGATGCGCCAAGCAAATTGCCGGCGATTTGCCGACCAATCGCGATTTCTTCTTCCGGTGTCGTGGCGGATTTGCCAGTCACCTTTTCTTGCGCGCTTTGCTTGATGGTTTTAAGCAGCTCTTGCTGCAGAGGAATAGCTGCCCCGGCACTGCCGTAAAATAGCGTTACCACCACCACGCTTAGCATGGTGTTCAAATGCGGGTTGCTCATTTCGCATCTCCCAAATATGCTACCGACCGCGCAGCTAATTTTCCTTGCGCGGCGAACTTCGCTGCTGCCAATTTGTTGCTCGCATAAGACTCGGCCAGTTTGACCTCTTCCTCATTGAACTGTGCTTGTTTCAATTCCTCCTCGGTCAATCCGCGTATACCCGTCGAAGCTACCACCGCACCCGTCCCGGCGCGTCCGGAAGTCAGCGCAAGCACACCTTTTGCATCAGCTCCAACTTTGCGCGTATCGCCACGACGAATACTCAACATGCGTATCCAACCTTTACTCTTGGCACTGCTTACCTGCAACCAGCCATTGTCTTGTTTGATGATATTCACTGAGTCCCCCACCGCCAACTTCGCCACCGATTTTGCATCGCGGAACGGTTCCGTACGAATATCGTCAACCTTCAGCACTGTGCCGGTTTCGGCGGCGTGCAGCACTCCGCTGAATAAAGATGCGCTGAGTAAAAATATCGCGGATATTAAATTGATGTTTGATGTGTTCACTTGATTTCCCTTTTTTATTTATCTCGGTTTTATTTATCCCGATCTTGTTTATCCCACGCCAACAAAGCTTCGGCAAAAATTAATCGCCAGCCCGCAGGTGCTTCCACACCACCATGCATACGTCCGCTATAAACAAAATGGCTGGCCGCATTATCCGGCTGCACCAGATACTGTCGCAAGCCAGACGACAATGCCGCCAGCACTGCTGCTATGTCATGTTCGATTGCACTATGCTTTGCTGCATCTTGCGCCTCGGCCACCCAAGAAACTGCCAATGTATTTTCAAATAATCCCCACAAGCCTTTTTGATCGCCGGTTAACATCTCCACACTTTTGCCGACCTGCCCTGCACGCTCCAGGCTACGCCGAATTTTTTCCAAGGTCGCCGGGCGAATAACATTACGCTCGCTATCCAGACGAATGAGCAGCAACGTCGCTAGCAATGTTCCCTGACTTGCGCTCGTCACACGAACCATATTTTGCTTAAGTGCTTTGCTGGTCGCCATTGCATACAAGCGCGCCAGTGAAAAAAACAACAACCCCACCGCGACCGGCCCGGTGAGGTTGATATAAGTGTTGGTCAAATTAATACTAGCATAGGTAATGACCAGCAAAATCAGTTGCGATAAACCAAATAGGCTATCGATTTTGTCGCGCCCCGCATCACGATAAAAACCCCATGCGGTCAGCCACACAATACCGAGCGTAATCAGCAAATACCACACACGCCCCTCTGGAAAACGCAGGGAATCGCCATGCTTAAAGTTATCAATCGCCGTGGCTAAAATTTCCACCCCGGGGAACATTCTGTCCATCGGAGTAGCTTTAATATCAAACAGACCAGGCGCGGTCGAGCCGATAATGACAATTTTATTTTTAAATTCATCCTGCGGTCGCAGCTTTACTTTATTACCTATATCGAAGTACACATCGCTAAAGCTGACGTAACGATAGGTAAACGGCTTGCCACGCCAATTAAGCAAAACTTGCTCCGCATCCGGCTCTTGCCAGCCCAAATCGCGCGCAATGGTCGCGGGCAAAGTCAGCAATTTCCAGCCATAATCTGCACGATAAACATTGTAACGACGCGCCACCCCATCACTATCTGGATAAATGTTATGCAGACCGAGACGACCCCCATCGAGTGCAGCCTGAAAATGCGGCAGTACCACCGCCACCGTTGCATTAGCCTGGGTTTCAATATCGACGTGAGAATCAGGTAACCGCGTCACGCCTGAGATCATGTCCGGTTTTATCTGACTCAGCTTATCGCTGGCCGGATCCAGCCTCAGCACGGGAAAATAGGTGTTATTTGTTTTGGCGATGGCCGCATTAAAATACGCATCGCTGTCGGCGTTGAATACGTCCGCATCGCTGAACAAGATATCAAACACCACTGCTTGCGGTTGCTGCTTTTCGATCTGCTCCAGAAACTCGCCCATCACCTGACGCGGCCACGGCCAGCGGCCATACTCTTGCGCCATTGCGGCAAGGCTGGCCTCGTTAATATCGACAATTATGATGTCGGGATCAGGCCTGGGCACGACGATTCGATAGCGCACCATCATGTCAAACGCCCCTTGCCGCATCTCCCCCGTGAGATGCAATACCGTTGCATCCAACAGCGCAAATACGCTGAACACACCAGCCAAATAAAGATAAAAGTTAAATTTCAACACCTGCGAGATCCGCTCGGCGAGGTGCTCTCTCGTTTTATGCAGGCGACTGGTGAAATGTTTCAGTGACATATTTAATGAGCTGAAGCAAAGGTCTCTATTGCGAAGCTAGAGATAATGTATTAAGCAACTTGTACTGCGCGCATGAATCGTTCAGCAGAAGAAAATCCAGAACGGCTTGCCTTCCGCCTTCCAGAACACCACAGTGTCTAAAAGTATTTCCTGCATGATGCTGTAATCCGTCACCGGCAGCGATTGCTGCTCGCCGCTGTTATGCAGCACAAGTATGTATCCTGCGGCAGGTTGCCAGGATATATCACTCAACGCATCCGCCATAGCATCCCAATTATTTCCAAACCAGTCCGGCGCATGTATTGCCTGTGCAAGCTCTGCAAGGAACTCTCCCTTGCTTTGCAATTGCGCCATATCTACTTCAAACAATGAAAATTGCGCCTGTGCTGCCGACGCACGCAACTCATCCAACGAGCAATTTAGCTGATGCGCGCCAGCCTCGGCAATATTTTTTAAGCGATTTACCAGCGGACTCACATTACTCATGTATACGTTTGAAAGTTCGATAATGATCGTCGCTGTAATAACACTCCAGCGGCATACCGCAAACGATGCGCCGCGCACCACGATTATGCGCACCGGGCGTTTGAACGGTGTACTCACGATAATATCCGGGTGCTTGCTTGGGTAAAATTTTCTCGAAATTTTTGAACGCAAGCCCATCTCGCGCATAAGGAAACGGTCCGCCTTGTTTGATGAGTTGCAGCGTGGCGCGTGCTTCGACGGGTAACTCGGCCAACGTGACGGTTGTGGCATCTACCGCTACATCCGCATGATTGCTACGCGCCTGAACTGAATGGACAGGTGTCCAAAATGAGAATGCTGAAAACGCCAGCACAAGAAGCAAGGGGAGCGCGTAGAAAAAATATTTTTTCGTCTGGCTAATTTTTATATTTTCCTTGGATTTTATATTCTCCCTGGCTTGATTCTCCTGGCTTGATTCTCCTGGCTTGGACTATCCCGCATTTTATTTTCCCTCGTTTACTCTTTAGCAACGTCCACCTTCGCGGGCTGACGCAAACGAATATGCAATTCGCGTAACTGCTTCTCATCTACTGCTGAAGGGGCTTGCGTCAGCAGACATTGCGCGCGTTGTGTTTTAGGGAAGGCGATCACATCGCGTATGGATTCTGCCCCCGCCATCATGGTCACGATACGATCCAGACCAAAAGCCAAGCCCCCGTGCGGCGGCGCGCCGTATTGCAAGGCTTCCAGCAAGAAGCCAAATTTTAGTTGCGCTTCTTCTGCACCGATATTTAGCGCACGGAACACTTTACTCTGCACTTCCTCCTTGTGTATACGCACTGATCCACCGCCGATTTCCCAGCCGTTGAGCGCCAGATCATAGGCCTTGGCCAGACACTTACCCGGATCAGTATCCAACAACGTCAAATGTTCATCTTTAGGTGCGGTAAAAGGATGGTGACAAGCGTTCCAACGCTTGGCTTCATCGTCATATTCAAACATAGGAAAATCCACCACCCACAGCGGCATCCATACTGCGCCGTTAATATAGTTTTTCTCATGGCCGATTTTGGTGCGTAATGCGCCCAGTGCATCGTTCACAACTTTTGCTTTGTCCGCACCGAAGAAAATTAAATCACCGTTTTGTGCCCCCGTACCAGCCATGATGGCTTTGAGCGCAGGCACGTTCAGGTTTTTAACGATAGGCGATTGCAAGCCCGTTTCATTAAGTTGCGTGACATCGTTGACCTTAATATAAGCCAAACCGCGTGCGCCATAGATGCCGACAAATTTTGTATATTCATCAATCTCGCCGCGCGTAAGCGTGCCGCCACCGGGAATACGCAAAGCCGCCACCCGTCCATCGGCAGAATTCGCGGGCGTGGAAAATACTTTAAACGCGACATCTTTGACCGCCGCCGTGACATCAACAATTTCCAGTGTGACGCGCATATCCGGTTTGTCCGAACCAAAACGCGCCATGGCTTCCGCATGGCTCATACGCGGGAAAGGGCTGGGCAGCTTGACGTTCATGACTTCTCTAAACACGGTGCGTAACATTTCTTCGATTAGCACCATGATTTCTTCTTCGCTCATGAACGAAGTTTCAATATCCACTTGCGTAAATTCCGGCTGCCGATCCGCGCGCAAATCTTCATCGCGAAAACATTTGGTTATTTGGTAATAGCGATCGAAGCCCGCCACCATGAGCATTTGTTTAAATAATTGCGGGGACTGCGGCAATGCAAAAAATTCACCTGCATGTACGCGCGAAGGCACAAGATAATCGCGTGCGCCTTCCGGTGTGGACTTGGTCAACATCGGCGTTTCAATATCGATGAAGTCATGTGCATCCAGAAATTTGCGAAAAGCCATGGCTGTTTTATAACGCAGCTTCATGTTTTTTTGCATCTGCGGACGGCGCAAATCAATGACACGGTGAGTCAAGCGCACGTTCTCGGATAAATTTTCATCGTCTAGTTGAAAAGGCGGGGTCAAGGCCGCGTTTAATACCTCTATGCTTTGACACAGCACCTCAATTTCTCCGCTGCCTATATTGGCATTGTCGCTGCCTTCTGGACGACGGCGCACACGGCCAATAATTCGCAACACAAACTCGCTCCGCACTAACTCGGCAATGGCGAACATATCTGCACGATCAGGATCGCACACGATTTGCACGATGCCGTCACGATCACGCAAGTCGATAAAAATTACCCCGCCATGATCCCGACGGCGCTGCGCCCAGCCGCACAACGTAACGGTCTGACCCAGATTTGAAACATTCAATTGCCCGCAGTAATTTGTCCGCATAATTTAGTTCAGTTCGATTCAGTCTAATTTTTTAATGGATTCGATGGGAGCGGGGCTTGCATCCTGCGCAACCACGCCCATCGAGATAATTGTTTTCAGCGCAGCATCAACGTTCATATTGAGCTCGATGGTATCGGCTTTACGCACATAAAAATAAAATCCGTTCACCGGGCTTGGCGCGGTCGGAATAAATACACCTACATACTCTTCATTTAATTGCTGCCTGACATCACCTGGAACGGTGGTCTGAAAAGCCAACGACCACGCTTCAGGATGCGGATAGCGCACCAACAGAACTTTACGGAATGATTGTCCGTTACTGGACAGCAGGGTGTCGCTGACCTGCTTGACGCTGTTGTAGATACTGTTCACCACTGGAATGCGGTGCAATAGACCTTCCCAGTACCGCAGCAATTGCTGCCCAAAAATGTTTCGCGCGAGCAACCCCGTAACCAGCACCACTATTAAAGATAATAGGGTTCCGATCCCGGGTATGTTGATGCCCAGAAATCTTTGCGGTCTCCACTCAACAGGTAACAGCAGCAAAGATTGATCCAACGTGCCGACAACAAGATTCAATACCCACAGGGTAATCCCAATGGGTATCCAAACCAGCAGCCCGGTAAGTAGGTATTTTTTCACGTATTAGCAACCACTACCGGATTGCTGGTCGGCATTTCAGACTTAGCTGACGTTTCGGACTTAACGGGCACTTCAGACTTGCCTTGCGTACTGGGCTGGGGCTTGCTACCAGAATTTTTAAAGTCCGTGGCATACCATCCACTTCCTTTTAGCTGAAAACCGGCGGCTGAAATTTGCTTGGTGAAAGTTGCTTGCTGACAAACTGGGCAATTAACCAAAGGCGCGTCATTTATTTTCTGCAAGACATCCTTTTGCGCCCCGCAGCTACTGCAACGATACTCATAAATAGGCATTTTTTCTCCTGGAACTATGTAATAAAATGGGTTTAATATTATACTTCAGCTGGACATCTGATGCCTGTACCTGTTTGGTCAGCCTCACTAAACCATAACAACACTACCAGAACGACCCTGCACGAAGCGCGTTATAATCCGCCTGTAGCAGCCGTAGTCATACTATGCAGCCTCATTAAATTTACTGCTGCGTGAACCAATTCAAAATTCCTGCAACATCACACCGGAGATATGTTACATGACTCAACACATCAAAATACCTGCACAAGGCCAAAAAATTACCCTCAATTCTGACTCCACATTAAATGTTCCGAACCAACCTATCATCCCGTTTATTGAAGGTGATGGAACCGGAGTGGACATCACTCCAGTCATGCGCAAAGTGGTGGATGCTGCAGTGGCGAAAGCCTATGGCGGAAAGCGGCAAATTGCCTGGATGGAAGTGTATGCCGGAGAAAAATCGGTGCGGATATATGGGGCTGACCAATGGCTGCCTGACGAAACCGTACAGGCAGTGCGCGACTATATTGTGTCGATTAAAGGCCCGCTCACCACGCCCACCTCTGGCGGGATGCGTTCATTGAATGTGGCTTTGCGGCAATTGCTGGACTTATATGTGTGTCTGCGCCCAGTGCGCTGGTTCAAGGGTATTCCTACACCAGTGATCGCGCCAGAAAAAGTGGACATGGTGATTTTTCGCGAAAACACCGAGGATATTTATGCAGGCATCGAGTGGGAAGCTGGCTCGCCTGAAGCTAAAAAAATTATCAACTTTTTACAAAATGAAATGGGCGTGACAAAAATTCGCTTCCCGGCTTCTTCAGCCATTGGCATCAAACCTGTTTCAATTGATGGCAGTGAGCGGCTAATACGTCGCGCCATTCAATACGCCATCGACAACAAACGCCAATCCGTCACACTGGTTCACAAAGGCAATATCATGAAGTTCACCGAAGGCGGCTTCAAAAAGTGGGGCTACGAATTGGCCAAGCGCGAATTCGGCGGCGTGGAAATTGACGGCGGACCGTGGGTAAAATTGCCGAATGGCATTATTATTAAAGACGTGATTGCCGATGCATTCTTACAGCAAATTTTGTTGCGCCCTGCTGAGTATGATGTCATCGCCACCTTGAATTTGAATGGTGATTACATCTCCGATGCCCTAGCCGCAGAAGTCGGCGGCATCGGCATTGCTCCGGGTGCAAATCTGTCTGACAGCATCGCCATGTTTGAAGCCACGCACGGCACCGCCCCAAAATATGCGGGTAAAAATTATGTGAATCCTGGCTCGTTGATTTTGTCTGCTGAAATGATGCTGCGCCACATGGGTTGGCTGGAAGCGGCGGATTTGATTATCACGGGTATGAATGGCGCAATAGCCGCGAAGACGGTGACTTACGATTTTGCGCGGTTAACCAAAGATGCAACGGAAGTATCCTGCTCGGCTTTTGGCGAGGCGATGATTAAGCATATGTAAGGAGTTTTCCTTATGCGAGGAAAAATAATGGGTCGGCACGCCCCATGTCGAGATCACTGATGAGAGATCGGCTGTAGGGCCTGGAGCATTATAGTGTGCGAGTAGGCGGCAGCACTGGCGTCATCTTTGTTAAAGCGGGAATCAAACCCAATCAGGTCTACTTCGTAATCGAGCAGGGCACTCGGTGTCTGTTCGATGGTGTCAAACAAGCGCCGCCCTTGCCTAGAGAGGCACTGATTCAGACCCAATTTTTAGGAATCAAAAATTCCTCATACAACTTTGCTTCGGCCGTTCCCTTTTTCGGATGCCAGTTGTAACGCCATTTCACTAAAGGCGGAATGGACATCAAAATGGACTCGGTGCGGCCATTGCTTTGCAAGCCAAAAATAGTGCCGCGATCGACCACCAGATTAAATTCCACATAGCGACCACGCCGGTAAAGTTGAAAATCTCGCTCCTGCTCGCCAAATGGAGTATGAATGCGCCGCTCCAGAATGGGAATATAGGCCGACAAAAAGTGATCGCCAACACTTTGCTGAATGGCGAAAGCTGTGTCGAAATCCGGCTCACTCACGTCATCAAAAAATATACCGCCAATGCCGCGCTGCTCGTTACGATGTTTCATGAAAAAATAATCATCACACCACTTTTTATATTTCGGGTGTAGATGCGCGCCAAACGGATCAAGTGCGTTTTTACATATTTGATGGAAATGCACTGCATCTTCGGCATAACCATAATAAGGCGTTAAATCCATGCCGCCGCCAAACCAAAAAGCTGTGAGCCCATCGGGGCGAATCGCCATGAACATACGCACATTCATATGCACCGTGGGCGCGTGCGGATTGTGCGGATGAAATACCAGCGACACGCCCATCGCTTCCCAGCGACTGCCCGCCAACTCCGGGCGATGCGCCGTGGCCGAGGGCGGCATCTTATCTCCCATAACATGTGAAAATCCCACCCCGCCACGCTCTAACACGTTGCCTTGTTCTAAAATACAACTGCGCCCGCCACCGCCTTCAGGACGAACCCAGCTATCGCGCAGGAATTTTTTACCATCAACTTGCTCCAGGCGAGAAACGATCAAATCCTGCAAATTGAATAAATATTCTTTAACAGCGGCACTGTCCATAAGTCCTTCAGGATAAAATTTAAGTTGAGCGGAATTTTACCACCAGTGTGGGTAAACGTTGGCGCTTAATAATAAGTGCGCTACCCGCGCCTATCCTCTGGCATTGGATATGGATACAGCATATTCAGCGCGGTGCTGTGATGCGCAGTTTGCACCATACGCACATGTTCACGGCGCAGTTCGCGCGCATGACGCACGCCGCACGAGTGCGCGATCATGTCGATTTCGTGATTCATATTTTTTGCGTAATTCGCCACGCGCAAATATTTTTCTTCAACCACCAGTCCACGCTGCAAGCGTTTATTATGCGTAGTAATACCGGTTGGACAAGCGTTGGTGTGGCAGCGCAATGCCTGCAGGCAGCCTAGCGAAAACATAAAACCGCGCGCGGTATTTACAAAATCCGCGCCCGCACACAGTGCCCAAGCCGCACGCGCCGAGTTGACCAATTTACCCGATGCCACCACGCGAATGCGCTGCTTTAGTCCAGCCTCCAACAGTGCATCCACCACACGTGGCAAGGCCTCGCCTATGGACAGGCCCATGTGATCGGCCAGGGTTTGTGGGGCAGCGCCACTGCCGCCTTCGCCACCGTCGATGGCCAAAAAATCTGGAGCAAATTCCAAGCCGCGACGTTGCACTGCCTCACAAAGCTCATTGATAAATTGCCAACCGCCAATGGCGGATTTAACCCCGACAGGCCGCCCGCCCCATTCGCGCACTTGAACGATTTGATCGAGCAGTTGATCGATATTTGCAATGTCGTAATGCCTGTTCGGGCTGATCGAATCTTCACCTTCAGGGATGCCGCGTATGCGAGCAATTTCTGCAGTGACTTTAGCGCCCGGCAACACCCCGCCCTTGCCCGGTTTCGCGCCTTGCGACAATTTTATTTCGAAAGCTTTCACCACCTTGCCTAATTCAATAATGCGTTCTTTAGAAAGCCGCCCCTGTGCATCGCGCACGCCATATTTTGCTGTGCCAATTTGCATAATCAAATCGCAACCGCCTTCTAAATGATAATGCGACAACCCGCCCTCGCCCGTATCCATCCAGCAACCTGCCTGCGCCGCACCTCTGGCAAGAGCTTGCACAGCGGGTGCGGAGATTGCGCCATAACTCATGCCGCTGATATTGATGATGGATTTTGCCTGAAATGGCTCAGCGCAAAACCCTGCGCCGATGATGAGAGAAGGCGTGGGCAAAAGATCTTCTTCCAGCACGGGGAAGCCCGCGTTCACAAAAATAATCGATCCGGGTTCGCGTAAATCGTTGGTTGAGCCAAATCCGATGATGCCACCTTCGCCTTTAGCGGTACGGTATACCCAAGAGCGCGTGGCGCGATTGAAAGGCATTTCTTCACGGTCACTGGTGAAAAAATATTGCCGAAAATAATCCCCCTGGCTCTCAAAAAAATATCGCAACCTGCCAATCACTGGATAGTTGCGGAGTACGGAATGTTTTTTCTGCGTAATGTCGCGCACGAATAAAAACAGGATGAGCAGGATTAAAGTGAAACCTAAAATCGTGCCAAAACCGTATGAAACAATGCCAAGAAAATTATCCATGATTCACCTGAGTGCGGATGATTGTTGGTATATCGGCAAGTACGCGAATAAACTAAGGGACATCCCCAAAAAATCAAACCCCCGTCATTCCCGAGTAGACGGGAATGACGAAACTTAGTATAGGTTTCCAATGGGTACTTGATGGATGCTGGGAGAACGACGTTTATTTCTTCACAGCAATGGCGCGATAGCCAATGTCGCGACGCATCTGACAGCCCTCAAAATGTATCGTATCGGCAATCTGATAAGCGCGACGCTGTGCCATTTTTACGCTATCACCCAATGCCGTTACGCATAAAACTCGTCCGCCATTAGTGACAATATTACCGTCACGCTCTGCAGTTGCCGCGTGAAAAACATGCGCATCTTCTGGCTGCTTGTCCGAATCAGCAATCACAGCGCCGGAAATAATATCCCCCGTGCGCGGCGTACCGGGATAATTAGCCGCAGCCAGCACCACTCCAAGAGCAGTCCGACGATCCCATTGTGGCTCAACTTTATCCAACGTGCCATGCACCGCATGATTCAATATTTCCATCAAATCGTTTTTCAGGCGCAGCAAAATCGGTTGCGTTTCAGGATCCCCCATGCGGCAATTAAATTCCAGCGTTTTGACATTGCCCTGCGGGTCAATCATCACACCCGCATATAAAAATCCGGTATATGTGCGCCCTTCTTTTTCCATGCCTTGCACGGCGGGTTGAATAATCTCCCGCATAATCCGCGCATGAATCTTTGGGGTAACAATCGGCGCGGGAGAATATGCGCCCATGCCGCCAGTATTGGGGCCGAGATCCCCATCAAATAAACGTTTGTGATCCTGGCTGGTGGCCAACGGCAAAATGTTTTTGCCATCGACCATTACGATGAAGCTGGCTTCCTCACCTTCGAGAAATTCCTCGATTACCACTTTCGAGCTTTCTTTTTGATCAGCACCAGACAGGGCATCGCGTAATTTATTGCCGGCAAACATCATGTCGACAGCCTGATGCGCCTCATCCAAATTCATCGCCACCACGACGCCCTTGCCTGCCGCCAGTCCGTCCGCCTTAATCACAATGGGCGCGCCGCGAGTATTTATATACTCATGCGCCGAAATAGCATCGCTAAAAGTTTGGTGTGCGGCTGTGGGAATATTATGTCGCCGCATAAATGCTTTGGCGAAATCCTTGGAGGATTCAAGTTGCGCGGCGGCTTGCGTGGGACCAAAAATTTTCAACCCGGCAGCACGGAAGCTATCTACTATACCCGCTGCTAAAGGTGCTTCCGGGCCGACTACCGTGAAATAAATTTGCTCGCGTTGCGCGAATGCAACGAGCTCAGAAATACTGGCGAGCACGATATTCTCCACGCCGTCCTCATGCGACGTACCCGCATTACCTGGTGCAACAAAAACTTTTTGTACGCGCGCACCCTGCGCCAACCGCCATGCCAGAGCATGTTCACGCCCACCCGAACCGATGACTAAAATTTTCATATTTTTATTTAGCTGATGACTTGAATGGTATCTAAGGGCGCATTTTTCTGCTTAATAGGAGGTCTAACACCCCTTGAGTTTATTTTCGGTGCATTTCATCAGCAAGCTTTTGCGCTCTATGAATTTGGCTGGCAGTCATATTTTCGGCCACAAAATTGCGCATCTCAATAATTTTATTCTGTTCGTCGCTATCCGAATTTTCCGCCGCAATATTGAGCCACATATACGCATGAACGAAATTCTGAGGAACCCCTTGTCCCAGGAAATACATTCCCCCAAGAATACTTTGAGCTGAAGCATTACCCTGTTCAGCGGCCAGCCTGGCCCATTTCACGGCCTCTTCGAAATCCTGCGGCACACTTTTCCCTTCGTGATACATCAATCCCAGGCTGAATTGTGCTGCAGCTAGGCCCTGTTCAGCGGCCAGACGATACCACTTTATCGCTTCGGTATAATCTTGCGGCACGCCTTGCCCTTGGTAATACGTCCCCCCAAGATTGAATTGTGCCAGTGGATCACCTTGTTCCGCCAGCAGTCTAAACTGATTCATTTTTGTATCTCCTTTGTAAATTTTTCTACTCAATGCAGGCAATTATTGCACGCCTTTTTGCCACCAAAATTTAGGCTGTCGCAAGCGTAGGCAGAACAAGGCGCGAATGGATGAGGAAGCGGCATGTACTTTTTGTACATGAGCATTCCGAGCCCTTGAGCAACACCGTTATGCCGAGCGCAGAAAGCCTGGATGGCTTAATGCCGGAAATGGCGGTATCCGGTAAACACCATCGCAATCCCCAGCTCATCCGCCGCCGCGATCACTTCTTCGTCACGCATACTGCCACCGGGTTGAATCACGGCTTTAGCACCCGCAGATGCCAATATATCGATGCCATCGCGAAACGGGAAAAATGCATCCGAGGCCACTACGGAATCTTGCAAGCTTAACTTCGCATTACCTGCTTTGATGCTGGCAATGCGGGAGCTGTCCACCCGGCTCATTTGCCCGGCACCGACACCGAGAGTCATGCCGTTTTTGCAAAATACGATGGCATTGGATTTCACATACTTCGCCACGCGCCAGGCAAACAGCAGATCATGCATTTGCGCTGCGCTTGGCTGAATTTTACTGACCACGCGCAGATTTTTGTCTTGCACGTTGAGCGTATCGGGTGATTGCACCAGCAGCCCGCCGCTCACGCGTTTGAGATCAAATTGATTATGTGCGGTAGAAATCGGCACGGTCAGCACGCGCACGTTTTGTTTAGCGGCGGTCACTTTCAGTGCGGCGGCGGTAGCACTCGGGGCAATGATAACTTCGACAAATTGTTGACTAGTGATGGCGGTAGCAGTGGCTTCGTCTAACTCGCGGTTGAAGGCGATGATGCCGCCAAAGGCCGAGGTGGGGTCGGTGGCATAAGCTAATTTGTAAGCCTGCAAGGGTGTTGCGGCAATCGCCACACCACAGGGGTTGGCGTGTTTTACAATGACGCAAGCGCATTCGACAAATGTTTTAACACACTCCCACGCCGCATCCGCATCGCCGATATTATTGTAAGAAAGTGCCTTGCCCTGCACTTGCAAATAATCCGCGATGCCGCCCGGCACAACGGTTAAATCACGATAGAAGGCTGCGCTCTGGTGAGGATTTTCGCCGTAGCGCATGTCCTGCACTTTGGCGAAATTAAAATTTATTTGTTCGGGATATTCGTTGCGCGTGCCATCGGCCTGGATTGTGGTGAGGTAGTTGCTAATCGCGCTGTCATACGCGGCAGTATGCGAGAACGCTTTTTTCGCCAGATCAAAACGGGTGGCATCGGATAACGCGTTGTCATTGGTTTGCATTTCGGCCAGCAGGTCAGCATAGCCGTTAGGGTCGGTGACAATCGCCACGTGCGGGTGATTTTTCGCGGCTGCGCGCACCATCGTGGGGCCGCCAATGTCGATATTTTCAATCGCATCTTCCAGCGTGCAATGTGGCTTGGCAACCGTGGCACTAAATGGATAAAGGTTCACTACCACCAAATCGATGTTGGGCAGGCCATGTTGTTGCATGGTTGCGACATGGGCAGGCAAGTCACGTCGCCCCAAAATACCCGCGTGAATTTTCGGGTGCAAAGTTTTCACGCGACCATCCAGCATTTCGGGAAAGCCAGTGTAGTCGGACACCTCTACCACAGGGATGCCCGCATCGGCCAATAATTTGGCCGTGCCGCCAGTAGAAAGAATGGTGATGCCTAATTGTTGTAAGCCTTGTGCTAATTCGAGTATGCCGGATTTATCTGAAACACTGAGCAGCGCTTGCTTGATTATCGTCATACTTATCTTCTTTTTCCATAAAGGTGATCCGAGGCTGATTGTTTTGCTACGCGCCGTTCAGAGCGTATGGCGGGACGGAGACTGGACGCTGCTTTTTGTTTAGCGAATAAGCTTAATTTTTTACGCAAGGTATTGCGGTTCAACCCTAACAATTCTGCCGCGCGCGTTTGGTTACCCTCAGCGTAATGCATGACTGTTTCAATCAGCGGCTTTTCTACACAACTCATGACCATTTCATGCACCGAGCAGGAAGGATCTTCACCATCTAAATTTTTGAAATACTCATCAACGGCTTGGCGCACATATCGTGCTACTTCATTTTCATCCAGAATACATTCTTGTTGTTTTTTCATTCGCCCCTCTTCGCTGCTTGATGCAGCTTGATCTATTTAACTAAACACTACTCGCCTATACATTACTTACTAGGCATTACCTATCTGGGCATTACTCAACCCGCCCTCATTCACCTCAACATAATGCAGGCGTTCGCCACGTTGTAATTGCTCATCAAAAAAATCATTCACGGCCATCAGCTGCTCATCACGGCTATCCAGTTGATTCATGCCATGCCGAAAATGTGCCGAACCAGCCAGCCCTTTGGTGTACCAAGAAATATGTTTGCGCGCTACACGCACGCCAGTGTGGTCGCCATAAAATTCATACAGCTCGTGCATGTGCTCCAACAGTACGCGCTGCACTTCGTCTACAGGTGGCGACGGGAGGTGCGTATTGGTCAAAATGAAATGCTCGATCTCACGAAACAGCCACGGCCTGCCTTGCGCGGCGCGACCGATCATGACAGCATCTGCGCCAGTTTGTCGCAACACATCACGCGCTTTTTCCGGTGTTGTGATGTCGCCGTTGGCTATGACTGGAATGTTGACGCTGGCTTTAACTGCGGTGATGGTGTCGTACTCGGCATGACCCGTATAGGCGCAAGCGCGGGTACGGCCATGGATGGATAATGCCTGAATGCCGCTTTGCTCGGCGATTTGCGCGATGCGTACCGCGTTGCGATTTTGTTTATCCCAGCCTGTGCGAATTTTTAATGTGACGGGAATAGCAACTGAATCCACCACTGATTTCAAAATCTGCCCTACCAAAATTTCATTTTGCAGCAACGCCGAACCCGCCATCACATTACAAATTTTTTTGGCTGGGCAACCCATATTGATATCGATAATTTGCGCGCCCGCGTCGGCATTGTAGCGTGCCGCTTCTGCCATCATGACGGGATCGGCTCCAACAATTTGCACTGAGATAGGATCCACTTCACCTTCGTGATTGGCGCGACGTTTGGTTTTTTCCGAACCATATAGTAATGAGTTAGAAGAGACCATCTCGCTAACCGCCATGCCAGCACCCATGCGCTTGCATAACATGCGGAAGGGACGATCCGTCACACCAGCCATAGGGGCTACAATTAAATTATTTTTGAGTTGGTAAGAGCCGATGCGCATGACGATTTCCTAAGGGGGGCTGATTATAAATTAATCAATCGCCACGTGCTATCATTTGCACATGCACTTGAAGAAATCTTCGACAATCAAATTTTCACCACTGCATAACTTAGGTGATGATGTCCTAAATCGGCTTTATTATTTGTATTGGGGGCAAGCATGATCCAACGGGAGCGCACGCATAATGTTTGATGTGTTAATTATCGGTGGCGGGTCAGTGGGCACTAGCTTAGCTGCTGCCATACGGTCTGCATGCTTAAATGTAGGCTTGGTGGAAAGCCAACCAGCCAAACCTGCCCCATCCTCATTGGCGTGGGACAGCCGAATTTTTGCGATTAGCTCGGGCAGCGCAGCATTTTTGCAGCAATGTGATGCTTGGCAACACTTGGATTTAGCCCGCGTGCAAGCCGTCGAGCAAATGTGTGTTTGGGGTGATGAGGGAGCAGCACTGGATTTCAGTGCCTACCAAATGGGTGTGCCAGAACTGGCTTTTATTCTGGAGAATCGCGCCCTACAAGAAGCAATTTGGCAACAGGCGATTGGGCAGGCATCTACGGCTCAAAGCAATCTGACTCTCTTTCAACCCGCACGCTGTGAGCATTTGCGCTGGACCGAGGAAGCCGCACATCTAACCTTGCAAGATGGTCGTATTTTGCAAGCCAAATTAATCGTGGGCGCGGACGGTGCAGATTCGTGGGTACGACAGCAAGCGGGAATAGTGGTCAATCCCACGTCATATCAGCAGCACGGTGTGGTGGCTAATTTCATGGCTGAAAAATCCCATCGCGGCACGGCGTTTCAATGGTTTCAACCTGACGGTATATTGGCGCTGCTGCCCTTGCCGCAAAATAATGTGTCTATGGTTTGGTCAGTCAGCCTGCAAAAATCCGCGCATTTGTTACAATTATCCGAACAAGCCCTGTGCGCGGAAATTGCATCCGCATCACAACATAAACTGGGCGCGCTGCAATTATTAAACAAACCTTCTGCTTTTCCGCTGCGTCGCTTGTATGTGCCGCAGACTGTCAAACCGCGCCTGGCGCTGATAGGCGATGCGGCGCACAACATTCATCCGCTGTCCGGACAAGGTATTAATTTGGGTTTTGGCGACGCGCAGCAACTGGCGCAAGTTTTGTTGCAACGCGGCGCAGAGCAGGATTGCGGTAATATACATTTATTGCGACGTTATGAACGGGCACGCAAAGAAGATGTCACAGCTATGATAATTGCCACTGATATGCTGAAGAAATTATTTAATAACGACCACCCGCTGTTACGCATGGCTCGCAACTCGGGACTGGCCTTTACCAATCGCATGATGCCGCTGAAAAAGATGTTGGCGCGCCATGCAATGAATTAAGGGCTAAACGATCAATTACTAACTAGGAGTTCATGATGCTCAAATCACTATTTTTTCTACTGCTGCTCGGCACACTTCATTTTGCCTATGCTGAACCTGTCGCAAAAGCTACCAAAGCCCAAGCGGCAAGTGTCAGTACTGCCCAGATCAAGCTCACGCTACAAAAAAATTATCCACAACTAGGTGAAATCAAGCAAGTAAACAAAGCCAATATCATGGGCTTGTACGAAGTGGTTGCACAGGGCGAATTGTTTTATACCGACGAAAATGCACGCTACCTTATTTCTGGCAGTATCTTCGATCTGAAAAACGGGCGCAACATAACAGCAGAGCGTACAAGTAAATTATTTTCGGTGGACTTTGATAGCCTGCCATTTGATCTGGCCTTGAAAAAAGTCAAAGGAAACGGTCTGCGTAAAATGGCTTATTTCACTGACCCCAATTGCTCTTTCTGCAAAAAATTAGAGCAAGAGCTTAAGCAAGTGGACAATGTGACCCTGTACATCTTTCACCTGACCTTATTCGATGGATCGGATAAAAAAGTACAAGCCATTTTATGCAGCAAAGATCCAATTAAGGCGTGGGATGACTTGATGCTGAATAACGTCATGCCCACCACAGGCACGTGCGACACGCCCACCATGAAAGTGGCAGAACTCAGCCGCAAGTTAAATGTAAATGGTACACCCGCGCTGATATTTGCGGATGGCGTATTAGTGCCCGGATACAGGCCTGCTGCCGAATTGGAAAAAATATTAAACCAAACCAAAGAAGTCAGCAAGTCATCGCTCTAAAACACGTTATTCTAATTATCATTTGGAAACGGCATTAATTATCCACTCCCATCCAGTGATGAACTTGACCCGCTCTTGGTTGTTTTCGAGCGCATTCATGCCTGCCACCAATTGGTCCTCCAGCGCATCCAGACTATCGAATACTTTGTTGTGAAAGCACTTCTCGCGGTGTCAACTTCTCAATCTCACCAGAGCTTAGAGAATTGCCTACCTTTGGTGCAGATCATCCAAAATGTGTTCTTGCGAGTTTAGCTCGGGCGAATACGGTGGTAAAAAATGTAAACGTAAATTGCCGTGGAAATCAAACTGCGCGCGATGCCAGTTGGCATCATCCACCACCAGGCGTGCTGTTCTTCGGCTATTCGTTATCTGGCTATGTGTGGTGGTTGTTTAGTTTTCGTAAGAAAACACCGCCACTACCTGCCGAATAATCGGGTTTCGGTCTCTAAAATCCGTAACGTATTTCTGCAAACGCCGCTGAGCGATTTTTCAGCAATCCAAAAAAAGTCCCGTCATCACCGCGAAATATATTTGCACCGAGATTACCGCGCCAGTGGTCATTGAAGGCGTAGCTGATTTTCGGGCGCAATAAATAATCCTGACGGGTGAAGTTATAAACTGCAGCAAGTTCTGCATCCAGCGTTTCGTTAAACCATTTATTGGCGATGCGTAAGCTCGCCCCTTGCTGGAAACCATCTTGCTGACTGGAAATAATGCTTTGCTGTATGGCAATAGGTCCTAACTGCGGATTAGCGATAACAGTTGGATTTTGAAAATCGGTAACGCGCCGCGCAAAGTATTGCAGATTGATATTGAGATATTCCAGAAAAGTTTTATCTGCGCCAGTCACCCAATACAGGAATGGATTTTTGATAAAGGGATCGTCGCCCGACTTATCTTCTGTCCAGGTATAAGCAATCTCACTACGCACACCATAACGCCCCATAACCGTTGCCGCATCTGCGCCCAATACTCGGATGCGATGATGATTGAACGCCAGATTTTGCGGCCCGAGTAGGCCTAGATCAGGGTTCAAATCGTAGCCATTAAAATAAGACAGCGACCAATCGATCTCACGCCCAGTCTGCTCCAGCTTGAATGCATATTGATCTTTCGTGGGGATTATCTCGGTGAAGCTGATGCCCGCAGGGGGCGAAATGGGCTGAATGTTAGGACGGAAAACGGGTAACCAGATTGCACTGGCGGCGAGGCCAGAAAATGCATTGGTAAAATTATAAGTGGCTTTTGCAGCGATTGTGCCATGCCGCTGATCGTCTGGTTCTACAAATAATTGCGTGTTATCGCGCGGACTTAAGTTGTCGGTCGGGTTAAGTTGATCGGCGCGCCCCCATACGATAATTTGTTTGCCGATACGAAAATCAGCCGCGCCGTAGCTGGTATTCAGATAGCCTTCGCGCAACCTGCTGATGGTTTGACTCGAGTTGGAAATATTGGCAGAGGTGGGTGTGGTCGAGGCTCTCGCCCAGCCTTCTGCCACCAAGGTAATGTTTTCAGTTAAATGTGGCGTGATCTTAAGCCATAAATTGGCATTGCCAATATCGTTAGCACCTGAGGCGTTGTGCTTCATATTCCAGTAGCTGTTGCGTAGTGAACCAGTGGGCAGCCACTCTTTCGCCCAAGCAGGTAACGCAGTTTCAGCATGAGTCGTGGCTGGGAAAGTGCCAGAAAATAACACTACAGCAGTCAAAAAAACGGCGCGCAAATTATTCTTTTGCCATGTAACGTTCGGTGAAAAAATCATCACGTACTTTTTGGTTAACTTTGAAATTTTCAAACTTGATTACAGTCTGATGACCCGTCTGTGAATTTTTAGATTCCAGCCGCATGGCTTGCCACTTACCTCTGGTCGCATCAACCTCCTGCAATTCGGTCATATGAAAAGTTTTATAGGGCTGACCATTTTCATCATCCATCTCGCCTTTGATGGCAAACGCATTATCTTTGCGTACCCATATAATACGTTTGGCGTAACCGCTGTTAATGCGAACGGTGTCATTATTGGGTAAGGCTTCAATCACATAACAGATCGCACCATCGACGGTCTCCTCGCGCAGCAACTTGTAGTTCCATTCCTCTTGTTTGTGTCCGATCACATCGCCGTAAGAGAAATCTGTCCCAACAAAGCTGTCGCGTTTATTGCTGGAGACCAGTCGGCGGACTTTTTTTAGAGCTGGCAAATAAATCCAGATGTCATCATCCGCCGCTGAATGCTCTATCAACAATGACACCGTTCCCTTCACATCGGACGGGGACAAGAATCGCGTCATACGCATATTGTCGATGCCATTGGCTTGCAGCTTGGAAACGCCATAAGTCTTACGGATACGTTCTTGGCCGGATTTATTGGTCAGGGTGAAAGTGGCATCCGATGTGGAGTCCAGCACTTTGTTAATCATCAAGCTTTTTTTAATTATCTCACCCAGATTCGGCTCGGCGGCCTGCGCTGATTGCAGTAATGCGACGAACATCAAGCTGGTTGCAACTATTAAACTAGCCAGCTTGCTGCGATTGAATTTGTTTTTCATGAAGTTGCTCCTTTATTTACAGAACTGGAACGATAGACAAAGTCAGGTCGGAAAGTGAGTATCACAGAAGGAATTAAAAACAGCGCGGCGAACACACTGGTCAACATGGAAGTCGCAATCAGTGTTGCCAGCCAGATGTGTATGTTAAATCCAACCGAGAAGAACAATACGCCATAACCCATGCTGATCGCAATCGCCACAAACAAACAAGCCTTGCCAGCGGTGCCCAGCACATGTCGCACCGCTTCCATTTCATTTTCACCTTTACGGATATCCTCGCGCAAACGGTATATTAAATAAATGGCATAGTCCGCACCAATACCAATTGCCATGGCGGAGCTGAGCGAGTTGGAAATATTCAAATACATGCCGCTGTAGCCCATCATGGCAAAGTTAGCGATGACTGCCATGAGCAAGGGTAGCAGCACCAGCAGTCCAGCCAGTAGTGAACGAAACACCAGTGATGAAATAATAAATACCACGGCGGCCATTTGTACGATGTTGAGAATTTTGCCATGCACCATGACTTCATTTAATGCCGTGCCTTGCGGCACACTGCCGCCAATGTGCAGCGTGGCGCGGTCACCCAATCGCTCTGCCGCAAAGGCGCGAATTTTTGGCACCAACGCTTCGATGTGTGCACTGCTGTCGACTTTCAAAAAAACAGTCATGTTGGCCATACGATAGTTGTAATCGACATAGGTATCAAAGTCGCCCGGCTCGCCCGACATGGAGTACAGCAGCAGATATTGTGAAATTAAATTGCCATCTTCTGGAATTTTATACAATGCCGGATCATCGCCGTGCATGGCTTGGTTCATGCGTTTAATAAAGTCCGCCATCGACAAAGTTTTACCCACATATTGCTGTTGATCGAGAAACTGTTGTATCTCATCCATTGCCTGCAACACTTTGGGGTCTTTGATAGCATCGTCATGCTTGCCTTCGATTAGCAGTGAGAGCGTGTTGGTGCCGCCGATGTGCGCATTTAAAAATCGATCTTCCTGCATAAATGAGGCATCTTTGGAAAAATAAGATTTAGTGGAATTATTCGTGACTACTAGGCTCATGCCAAACAGTCCGATGACGATGAGTCCCGCCGCCACACCGTACACGCGCTGGCGATGGTTGGTTACTTGATTGGCGATTTTATTGACGATAATGTCCCAGATGCGCACGCGTTTTTCCAGCAGACCATCCTTTTCACTCGGTGGTTTGAGCATGGAGCGGATGGCCGGAATAAACGTCATTTCCAAAGTCAGCGCAGCGAGTATGCCCATACCAGTGAAAATTCCAAAGGTGCGTACCGTAGTAATTTCAAACACCATCAGCGAAAAGAATACCAGTGCCGCCACCATGCCTGCCACCATCATGACGGGGCCAGCTTTAGACAGCGATTCGATCACCGCCAGTCGGTTTGCCTCGCGCAGTGTTATGGTAGTGCCGGAGGTATCAATGATGCGGTAATACTCTTCGTAATAACGCTTTAACAATTGCACAGCATGACCTGCTGCCACGGCCAAAATTAATATCGGCGTGGTGGCATTAAACACATCCATCGGCACGCCCACCGCACCCATTGTGCCGACACCCCATGCCACGGCAAGAATCGCGGTAATCAATGGCAAGATCATGCCTTGAAAAGAGCGGAATGCCTCGAATAAAATCAACCCCACCAGTAAAATCGCCAGCGGCAATAAAATGCCCATGCGCTCGGAATAAATCTCGATGCGCGATAGAAAACTGGGCAGGCCACCGATAGCAATATCCACCGTATCGTCGCGCACACTGTCCAGTGCTTTGTTGGCGGTCTCCATCATGCCGCGAAATCCGCCTTTGCCATTTTTGAATGGCACCACGATCACCGCCGTGCGCTCGTCTTGCGAAATAATGGAATTGATATAAGCCGGATTATTCTTGATTGCCTGCCGTAGCGCGGCCATCTGTTGCGGAGTTTCAGGAATGGTAGTAATCAGAGGGCGCACTTCCATACCCTCTGCCGTGCCAATAATATTTTTGGCGCGACGTGCGGTCAGGCTCAGTAAATTTTCTTTAATCACCCCTGGTGATTGCATCAAAGCCGTGGTGACTTTCTGCACCTTGCGTAACACTTCCGGCTGAAACACATCGCCTGTCTTGGGTGTAATGCCGATAATGGCAATGTCCTTGCTACCGAATAGTTTTTCTACGCGATTTGACGTGTCCACATACGGGTGGTTTTGCGGCAGCATGGTGTTGGGGTCGATGATAATGCGTAAGGTGCGTGCCTGATGAATCGCCAACCCTGTGAGCAATAATGTCAGAGCGATTACCAGCCAGCGATACTGAATGACTTGTTCTAAATATTTTTTCATGGTGACTTTTAGAATGGTTGTGGGGGTTGTTGGATTAGATGAAAGATGTAAATAAGCTATCATTATATTTACATCGTGACAAGTCAAATTTATTGCCGAGACAACCCGCGTACGAGTAGTGATACCGCCTCACGCGCGCGTCGCTCAAATTCTGGCAGCGGATGCAAGTGCATCAGCAGCGGGTTGGAAAACGTGCTGAGCGTCTCAAGTAGCGTTTCAGATGTGAGCATAATATTCTTTACCTCAAACTCTTTACTAGCGTTGCCTCGTGCCAGAATCTCCGCGAACATCGCTTGCAGATTTGACATTATGATATGTATTGCTTCTGGTCTCAGGGCGATTACCGTTTCGCACATTTCGTTAAGCTTTGAGTTGCACATGGCTTCGTTATGGGTATAGCGCAGCAGTGCGATTACAAACGCCTCCAGTAATATGGCGGTGTTGGCATGTTTGGACTGCAGTACGCCACGAAGTATTTTGTTTTTTTTATCTAAGCAATGCTCAACGCAGGCTGCAGCAATATCCTCCTTGTTTTCGTAATGGCGATATAAATTGGCAGGTGACATTTCCGCAGCATGAGCAATTTCAGCAATAGTGGTCGAACGAAAACCTTGTGCCATAAAGAGATTCTCGGCGGCAGCGACAATTTTTTGTTTGGGTGGCAGAGGTGCGGGTGAGTGATCAGTTTTCATCGGTAGGCAATGGGTAAATATGTGAACGGAATCCATTATAATTCACATGGCAAGGACTTGGACTATGTGATGTTAAGTATTTATATTAAGTCAGTAGCGTCCGGTTAAATGCCTGCCAGATTTCGATAAAGCCAATACTGGAGGGGGTTTTCAAGCGATTTTATTTGGTGCCGACTTGAAACACGAATTTCAATTTTTTGGTAGTTCCCAGAGTTTTCAACACGCTGGAGGCGACCATGTATATTGGCAAAACCCTGTGTGCACAAGCTAATGGAGTTTATGCCGTGGACGAGCTTTACCCGCATTGTGGCGCGTTATGGGGGCGACAAGGGAGCGAGAGTGCTCAGCTGCGCCGAACAATTTCGCGTCATGGCCTTCGCGCTACTGACTTGGCGAGAGAGTTTGCGCGATATCGAAGCGTGCCTTTCGGCCAATCCGGGCAAGCTCTACCTCATGGGACTGCGCACCACCGTGCGTCGCTCGACCCTGGCCGATGCCAGCTAAGGGCGCAACTGGCAGTGTCAATTCCACGTCCAGCTTGTTGGACAGTGGATTGCCTGACTTTGTTACATCTGGGCGGAGGTGGACGCCGTTTCGCAGTACCAAAGCCGCCGTGAAGATACACACGTTGCATCAGGCCGGAGCCTTCTTTGTGACCCGCGCCAAGCGTGGCATGAATGCTCACCGCGTGTATTCGACTAAGACCGACAGGGCAACCGGGATGATTTGCGATCAGCGCATCTCATTGAACGGATTTTACGTGGCCCGCGACTACCCCGAACAGTTGCGGCGTATCCGCTTCAAATATCCCGAGTCCGGCAAGACGCTGGTGTTTCTGACCAACAATACGAGCTTGCCGCCGTTGCCCATTGCCGCACTTTACAAACAGCGTTGGCAAGTGGATCAAGCAACACCTGCGTATCAAGCGTTTTTTGGGCATCCGCGAGAATGCGGTTATGAGAAACTTTTATCCCGGCACCGGGAAGACGCAAATTTGGGTAGCGGTGTCCACCTATGTGCTGATCGCTATAGTCAAAAAAGAGTTGCATCTCCAAGCCTCGCTTTACACTTTGCGACAGATATTATCGGTGTCGGTTTTCGAGAAAACCGAGATTTCATGCGCCTTGCAGCCATATACCAACAGAATGATTCCATCGCCATCCGATAATCGATTGATGTTATTAGATTTTTAACCAGACACTACTAAGGTGATGTATTAAGAAATTTGGATAAGAATAAATCATAACTCTGAATGAATACAAATAAAAAAGGCAGCGTAAGCTGCCTTGGTTTGTTGCCAAAAGATACTATCGCAAGCTGATTAGGCTGCTGTCTTGCTGCTTGGCCGACTGTATTTCTGGTTAAATTTCTCAATACGCCCAGCCGTGTCTACAATCTTTTGCGTCCCTGTATAAAAAGGATGACATTCTGAGCAAACTTCCACATGCAGTGGTTTCACTACCGTAGATTTGGTTTTAAATTTATTGCCACAGCTACAACCGACTTCGATTTCGCCATATGTTGGATGAATGTCTGCTTTCATTTGGTTTGCCTTCGTTTCTACGGGAACAGGTTTAAAGAGCCGCGAATTATCCTCTAGTAGCTAACGTTCTGCAAGTGGCTGTTGACAGTGTGGTATGCCGATTAAAATATTCAAGGATTGAAATGCTGACGAGTCAAATTGCACGCATCACCAGCAAAAAAACCTCAGGTGATTGCGGCTTTTTATTTGCATTTTACTTAATTTTCTATCGCTGATCATGCGGCACGGTGACGGTGGGGATGACGCAACTCCGCTACAAACTTATTCCGCCATTCCCCCAGCAAAAAACAATACCCAAAACCCAATCACTGACCGGCACGCACTAACCGCACATAGCGACTGCCGTAGCGGAGATAGAGGTTGACGTTGCCATCGTTGAAATTGACGCCCCAGGCGCCGAGGGTGTAGCCAACGTTGGGGGAGGCAGACCAAAACCCTTGATTCTTCGTATTGGGGAACCAGGTGGTGTCAATAGTGGGGCCGGGAAAAGCCACGCCGGGCTTCACGATGCTTTGCAGTTCGCCAATAGTCGGCAAACGCCAGTCGTTGAAGCCGCACAGCCCCTGTGCATTGACGCTGTTCTTGAAGCCCACACTGTTGGTCGGCGCATCAATTTCGGCTTGGGTGGGCGCGACCGACGAAACACCATCAAATTTTTGCGCTGATAAGGTGCTGTCGTAGTTGGTGTAAATTTTGTTCCAATCGCGTAAGCCGCCAGCTACTGGATCAGTGGTTTTGACTTCCCACATCAGGCCGGTGACGTTGTTCAGTACGCAGTCATTCGGGTTCGCACCATCAGCAATACTGCTGAAGGGTGCTTGCGGGGTAGTCGAAACCTCGTTTGATTCGATGCTCTCACCATTTTTATTAACCGCCGTCACCACAAAATAATAGGTTGTGCCATTGGTCAGGTCGGGGTGGTGGAACGGGCTGGTTACGCTCGGGTGGTGCATGTTGGCAGGATCAGTAAGGGATATGCCCGGCAAAGTATTCATGTAAAGCTTGTAGGAGGTGGCTCCCGCAACCGGATTCCAACTGATAGTCACCTGCCCGTCACCGGCGGTAGCGATGAGGCCAGTGACGGGGGGCTTCACACCGCCGCTCACCGTGCCTGCGAAGGCAGTCGTCAATGCTTGGCCGAAGCCTGTAGGCGGGGTGAAGATTGGGAGTGACGCATTGCTCAGCAATGCCGCGTGCGTGACACCCGTGGTAGTCATAGCTACTTTCAGGGCAACCAACATGTCATCGGTGGTGTTGCCAGCGGTGGGTGTGAATGCCGTGGTGATGGGGTTGATCGTGCCGAGCGGAGTGAGTTCGGTAAGGGCTGTGCGCAGATTGGCGAGTGCCGCGTCAACCGAGGCTGGGGTGATTTGAGCTTGAACAACTACGGCAGGGTTTAATCCGGCAAACCAAACATCAAGATCAGATCTTTGTGCGAAATTGGCCACGATCAGGTCGGTGAGCGGGGTGATGTTCACGGTGCCAATACTGTTAGCGAGGGAATGGTACATCGCGGTGCTGGTTACGCCGTTGATTGTCCCACCGGATACCCGAACCGCACAGGGCAGGGTGAGTCCGACGGCGGATACTTGCCATGCGCCCGTGGCGCTTGTGTTGTTAATGGTTGGCACAACTCCCGCCGCGCACACCACGCTGACCGTGCCGCCGACAATCGGGTAGCCTACTGCCGCCACGCCGCTCAAGGTATTAGGGGCGGAGGTTTGTGCAACGTCGGCACCCCCGCCACACGATGCCAATACTGCACCAATAAATAATGTCGTTACGCTACGGGTCAATACGCGGGTGAATTCGATGCGGTTCATGCTGGCCAGCCTCCTCGGGGTATGCTGTTGCGTTGTGTTCAATTTGTGCCTGGTGCCTGATGATACCAAGCGATAAATATCAGGTTTACGTTTCGGTACTTCCGTGCCGCAAATAATCGCGCGAACTTTACCCCCCCCCCGAGTTTGCCAAATACAAAAAATTAACGCGCGGTATGGCGGGCAGCGTGTATTGGGATGACTTTAAAGGAAAGCTATGGCCAGCGGACTGCACCGTAGCATAGGGGGGGGGGGGAGGTTGTCAAGCGTAAATAATCTCGGTCATTAGTATGACAAGGCATGGATATGTTGCTGGGCATTCATGTCGGGTGAATCACTCTGCGCGCTTCAATCTGCGTGTAAAATCCGGCTATCGTATTCCAGTCGCATAAAATGAATTCCCCCGTCTCACATCACCCCTTTCCGATTTATCTGGACTTTGCCGCGACCACACCTGTCGATCCGCGTGTGGCAGCGGTGATGATTCCGTATCTCACCGAAAAATTTGGCAATCAGTCCAGCCCGCATTTATATGGCAAGGTGGCGGAGGAAGCGTGTGAGAATGCGCGATCTCAAGTGGCGAGTCTGGTGAATGCTGATCCCAGAGAAATCGTGTGGACTTCGGGCGCGACTGAGTCAAATAATCTTGCGTTAAAAGGTGCGGCGCGCTTTTCTCTTCATGATGGATATCAAAACAAAGGGCGACATATTGTGACGGTGAAAACCGAGCACAAAGCGGTGTTGGATGTGGTGGGTGAATTGGAACAGCAAGGTTTTACTGCTACTTATTTAACGCCTCAAACCAATGGCCTGCTGGACTTGAATGCATTTGAGGCTGCTCTGCGCCCTGACACCTTGTTGGCTTCTGTGATGTTGGTCAACAATGAAATTGGGGTGATTCAGGACATTGCCGCGCTCGGTGAAATTTGTCACGCGCGTGGCATTTTGTTGCATGTGGATGCAGCGCAAGCGACAGGTAAAGTGGAGATAAATTTAAGTCGAATGCCGGTCGACTTGATGTCTTTTTCGGCGCATAAAACCTATGGCCCCAAGGGCATCGGCGCGCTGTATGTGCGGCGCAAACCGCGTGTCCGGCTGGAGGCACAGATGCACGGCGGCGGACAGGAACGTGGAATGCGTTCTGGCACATTGGCCACGCATCAAATTGTCGGCATGGGTGCGGCCTTTCATCTGGCGCAAACGGAAATGCATACGGAGCTTGCACGCATAAAAATGTTGCGCGATCGCCTGTGGCAGGGTTTGTCCGGCATAAAAAATATTATCCTGAATGGCGACATGACGCAGCGCATACCGCACAATCTAAACATCAGTTTTGAGCGGGTGGAGGGTAAACAACTGACCAATGTGCTCACTGAAATTGCTGTTTCCAGCGGGTCGGCCTGCACTGCTGCCAGCTTGGAACCTTCTTATGTTTTACGCGCCTTAGGTAGGAGTGATGCACTGGCACGCAGCACGATTCGCTTCAGTCTGGGGCGCACGACCACGCAAGCAGAAATTGATTACACAATCAACCTGGTCAAAGGTAAAATAAATCAATTACGTTGTTAGCTTGATGGTATATCCATCCCAATAAAATGAATTTAGAAAGCACTAAGGAACCTCTGATTAAGTTCATCATGAACCGCGTTGCTGACAAAAAATGGATGATCGCAAGGCGCGCGACGCTGGTCGTAGTTATTCTACGATACCAAGGAGCGCAACACAGCGAGTGCCTATTTTTGTCGCAACCCACAAGGACATTGGCATTGCGGGCGGTCTGCGGCGTCAGGTTCCTGGCGAAGGGAATAACCATTCGCGTCGTCACCTTTCTTGCATCCCATTCCGCAAAGCCGAATGCGCGGCCATGCGGGACTTAATCAGAGGCTCCCTAAATGAGTTTTTTATCTCGATGCTGCACGCTTTGGCACACCCTTTCCAACCGCTGGCTCTATCTCGCCGGCGCGGTGGTAATTGCCGCGCTATATGGCGCAGCACTGTATCTGCAATACATGCTGCGGCAGGAGCCGTGCCCCTTGTGCATGATTCAGCGTTTTATTTTTATCGCGATGTTTATTGTTTTTATTATTGCGGCCACACATAACCCCATTTCCATGGGCACAAAAATTTATGGCGGCGTCCTCGCAACACTGGCAATCGGTGGCATCAGTGTGGCTGGGCGACATATCTGGATTCAACATTTACCCAAGGAAGAAGTACCAGCCTGCGGCCCCGGATTGGAATTCATGGTGGGCAATTTTCCCCTGTCGGAAGTATTGCGAGAATTACTGCACGGCTCAGGCGAATGCGCCGAAAAAGGCTGGAGCATGCTTGGCCTAAACATTCCAGAATGGTCGTTAATTTGGTACGTATTACTCGGCGCGTGGGCACTACTAATCGCATTCAGGAAGCCGTCGTAATTCCAATTCCTGATAAAAACGATCACTGTGTTGGCTTCGTTTTCGGCTCCTAGCCTTACTCAAATGTACTGTCTTCGTCGCCTCATCCTTGCCGCCTTGTGCTCCTGTTTATCAGGAATTGGAATAACACCAGAGTAGAAGAACATGACTATGTTATTAATTTCTATACCGACAAACCTCATGCGACAAATTTACTTGCCCGCGCTTGCAACGCTCCTATTCATCAGCTTTGCTGCCAACTTTTCTACCAATCTGCACGCCCAGGAAAATCTCGATAGCGGGCAGGTCTTTGACACCGCGCAACATAAAGTTCGCGCAGTCACTTTGATGAGTGGCTTGGAACACCCGTGGGCACTGGCTTTTTTGCCGGATGGTCGGTGGCTCATCACCGAACGTAAAGGCACAATGCGATTGGTGGATGCAAGAAAACTTAAATCGCAATCTAACTCCGGCTTACTGTCTGTGTTGAAAAGTCATGTGATTAAAGGCCTGCCGGAAGTAGCGGAACACGGCCAAGGTGGCTTGCTGGATGTCGTTCTCCACCCCAAGTATGCCGAAAACGGCTGGATTTATTGGACCTATAACGCGGGCTCTTTTGGGCATTACGGCACTGAACTAGCACGCGGAAAATTAGCCGCCGACTCACCGCACATGCGCGATGTGCAAGTGTTATTTAGAATGAAACCGAAATCTGCAAAGAGCGTACATTTTGGCTCACGCATCGTGTTTGATCGGCAGGGTTATCTTCATGTCACGCTGGGTGATCGCGGTGATAGCCCAGAACGGGGTTTTGCACATGACGCGCAGCAACTGAATACCCACGCGGGTAAATCAATCCGACTGCTGGATGATGGCCGTATTCCGCCCGACAATCCCTACACGAAAGTGCCCACTGCCCTGCCAGAAATATTTACCTGGGGCCATCGCAATATGCAAGGTGCAGCGATGCATCCGGTGACAGGTGAAATCTGGACACACGAACATGGGCCGCAGGGTGGCGATGAAATCAACATCTTGTCGGCAGGCGTAAACTACGGTTGGCCTGTCATCTCCTATGGAGTAAATTATGTCTTCGGTACAAAAATTGGAGTGGGCACTGCGCATCCCGACATGGCACAACCACTGCTGCATTGGACACCTTCCATTGCCCCATCTGGCATGGCATTCTACACAGGTGATGCTTTTCCAAAATGGCAGGGCAATCTTTTTGTCGGTGCACTGGCCAAAGAATTGCTGGTACGGGTGACGCTGGACGGCAATAAGGTGGTCGCGCAAGAACAGATGTTTGAAGGCAAGTTCGGACGCATACGCGATGTGCGCGTGGGATCAGATGGGCTTATTTACTTGCTAACCGACGAAAATAATGGCAAGCTAATTCGGCTGGAACCCGTCTAAAAATCTTGATGTATTTGTACAGCAGTAGATATTTGTCACGGAAAATACAATGATTGTGCGACTGTTCATTCTCTGCGCTCTCTGTGGCTGGTTTCAAATTTAAGCCCTTACTTAGTGTGTTATTTCAATTTTTTAAATAATGCCTATTTACCCAAAGACAGGAATACGAATGAAATTCTCTTACATATTAGCTGCACTGATCATTATCGTTAATTGCACTACCGCTCCAGCCATGGCGCAAGTTTTTTACCCGCCAAAATCAACTGACTCTACCCCAGAACAAATTTTTAAAAATAATTGTGCTGTATGCCACGGTGACAACGGTGATGGCAACAGCCGCGCCAGCTCCAGCCTGATTCCCCCACCGCGTAACTTCACTATTGCGGGCGATTTGACCCGCGAAAAGATGATCTACACTGTCACGAATGGCAAGCCCGGCACCGCCATGACTTCATGGAGAACGCGCTTTACGCCCGTGCAAATTGAAGGTCTGGTGGACTATGTCCGTGGGCGCTTTATGCAAACCGCCATTCAGTCGCAATTAACTTTTGGCCGAATGGTGTATGGACATAACTGCCAATTGTGTCATGGCGATAAAGGGCAAGGCGTACTGGCAAAGGACTTGAAAGTTGCGCCGCGCGACCTTGCGCTCGCTTTTGCCGCTGGTGATTTAAACCACACCCGTTTATTTGAAATCATAACGCGAGGCCTACCCAACACCGCTATGCCAGCTTTTTCTGGAAAAATACCGGACGAACAAATCAATGCCGTAATTGATTTTCTGCGCGATGAATATAAGGCTGTCACCCCGCCCCCTTCAGTGCTGCCCTCAGCCCCTGCTGCCAACATGCCTGTTGATATGAGCTTACCTATGCCAAAAAATCTAGTTGGTGATCCTCAATGGGGTGGTGAGTTTTTCATGAATAATTGCTCCGTATGCCACGGCACACTAGGGAACGGACAAGGACCGCGCTCTAATTTTATGGTTACGAAACCACGCAATTTTCTAGATGACCTTTCTCGCACTACACTCAACCGTCCCGCCATTTTTTCAGCCGTTACGCTGGGCCGTGTCGGTACCGAAATGCCCGCCTGGGGACAGGTACTCAATGATCAGGAAATCGCCAATGTCACTGAGTTTGTATTTCAAAATTTCATACATAAAAAATCTACACCCTAGTGCAATTATCCGAATGCTATTTTTACTGGTAAGGCCCGCCCTCCTATTTCTACTGCTCGGCGGGTTGAGCGGCGTTGCCCTCGCCGCTGATACCCCCCCTGACCTATCCGCCGGACAAAAAATATACAACTACCGCTGCTACTTCTGCCACGGTTATGCAGGTGACGCGCAGACTGCAGCGGCAGGCTTCCTTACCCCGCCGCCCGTCGATTTCACGCACGCCGATGCGAAAATTTTTACGCCACAGCATATTGTCGCAACGCTGCAAAAGGGAAAGCCCGGCACGGCCATGAAATCTTTCCAGGGAATTTTGACTGAAAAAGAAATGACGCAAGTTGCAAACTTTGTAGTGACTGTATTTGTGCAGCGCAGCAATAATCTCACCAACACCTACTATCACACACCCGAAAATGGCTGGCCGAATCATCAGCGATATGCAGATGCCTTCCCTTTTGCCACAGGCAAAATTTTCTTGAGCCAACCTATAGAAACACTGTCAGCCGCACAGGTACGTGGCAGAGAATTATTTTTATCCAGTTGTGTGATTTGCCATAGTAAAGCAGACGGCCCGCTCTCTGACAATCCTGTTATCTGGGAAGCGCGACCCCTCTCTTTCCCCCGCAATCATTTCGACCACTCCGTTCAACCTGCACCATCCACCCCACTCAAGCTAGATGCCATGAGCAGTGCCAGCCCATATTTGTTGCACGACATTCCGCCAAAAATTGCAAACCTGTCAGCCATAGGATTGCGCGGGCAAAAACTCTTTCAGGATAATTGTGCGTTTTGTCATGCCGCCGACGGCACGGGCAAAAATTGGATAGGCAGCTTTCTTGAACCGCATCCGCGTAACTTGCGCGATGCAAATTTCATGAAGGGTATGACTCGTGACAAATTGGCTGCCACCATACGCGAGGGAATACCCGAGACTTCCATGCCCGCATGGAAATCAGTATTCAGTGAAATAGAAATTGCTGCAATTATTGAATATGTAAGTACTGCTTTTTATCCATTACCTTAGCAGCAGCCATTGCCCGAATAACTTATCCCCGTTCCCGATAAGGGACACTAGGCAACAGAGCAGTCATTATTTTCGGAAATTTAAATTACTCACTGAACAGCGCCAACACTCCATCCAACCCAACGAAATTGAACGCATAACTCGCTTGCGTCAACACTATAGGTTTAGCATGATAAGCAATGCTGACAGCAGCCTGCCGCATCATTTTGATGTCGTTTGCCCCATCTCCCAGAACAATCACCTGATCAGCTTTTAGCCCCAGATGTTTGCGCGTATGCACTAGATAATCAGCCTTACCCTGTGCATCAAAAATATTGCCCAGCACCTTGCCAGTCAACTTTCCATCCACAATCTCCAGCTTGTTTGCTTGCGTAAAATCCAATTTGAGTCGCTGCTGCAAACGCTCAGTAAAAAATTCAAACCCACCCGATACCAACAAAGTTTTTATGCCAAGTTGCTGCAAGCGTTGAAGTAAAATTTCCGCGCCGGGACTTAATTGCAAACGCTCGTCATATACCTGCTGCAATACACTCTCCGGCAACCCCGCCAACAGCGCTACCCGGCAACGTAAGCTCTCGGCGAAATCAATCTCACCACGCATGGCAGCTTCAGTAATTGCAGCAACTTGAATCTTCTGATTAGCCATATCGGCAAGCTCATCGATACATTCAATATTGATTAATGTTGAATCCATATCCATGACTACCAAGCCAAAATCGGTGATTTTCTGTATGGGACGAACATAGCCATAGTCAAATTGCTGCTCGCGACAATAGCTCCCAACAGCATCATTCGGAGATGCTTTCAACAACCGATACGCACGATTGGTGATCGGCTCTATACCCACAGCGCGAGTTAAACCAACCAACGGCTTAAGCTTTAAGAGAGGGATATCGTTCAAACTTTGAATGATGAGATTCATGAGGATTAATGCGGTTAATGAAAAATATGTTGGACGTATATTTTCGGCCCGGGGAGCGTAGATTTACGCGGACAGTGTTTTGCCAGAGAAGACATTTAATTAATGTTGGCCCAAGCGCGATGAAAAATAAATCGCCACCAGAGTAGCCAGTGACGCGACGATGCCGACAGTACCATAGTTCAACAGCTCACCGGACGCGGATTCACCGATAATCGCACCAGCCATTAACGAAGCAAATCCCGTAGCGATTTGCTGTATGGCCGAATTAAAACTCATGAAACTGCCGCGTAAACGTGGCTCCACGCTGGAGTTAATCAATGCCATCGCGGGAACGAGTCGCCCGGAAACCAGCACCATAAATAACGCTGTCACCGCCACCGCCCACACCACGGAAGTTTTTGGAAAATGTGTCAGGAGCATGATAGGGATGATAGAGGCCACTGCAATCATAGCGAAAATTTTACGTTTTCCTTGTTTATCGGCCAGCTTGCCTATCAAGCGCGAAGAGAAAAAAGTTGCCAACCCGCCAAAAAAATACAGGTAAGGTAGCTCGGATTCTTTCATGCCGACATTCGCCACCATGTACGGGCTGATAAAAGGAATGACCGAAAACCCTGCAAACATCAGGGTTGCAAACATCAAAAAAGCAGTGAGGTGAGTACGGTTAAAAAATATCGCGTGCAATTGCTTCAGCGGATTGCGTTCACGTTTATGCTCCAGGTGCCTGCGCTGGGCCGGAACGATGTACCACACGGCAATTAAAATTAATCCGCTGACCACCGTCAAAAAATAAAATGGTGCACGCCAATCCGACAAGGTCGCGAGAAATAATCCAGTCGGCACACCTGCCACTGCCGCGATGGAAAACGCCGACATTACCGTGCCTGTCGCCGCACCACGCCGTGATTCTGGAATCGCATCGCCGATGATGGCATATACCACCGCCCCCATCACCCCGCCAAATGCCCCCGCCACGGCGCGTGCCGCCAGCAACCATTCATAGCCGGGAGCTAACGCACAGAACAAAGTTGCCAGGGCAAAACCGCCGTACAAAAACATCAATGCCGATTTGCGATCAAACTTATCGATCACAAACGCCGCAAAAAATCCGCAAACACCTGCGCTGAATGTGTAAATGGAAACCAGCAAAGCAAACTGCTGCGGCGAGATGTCAAACAGGCGCATAAACTGCGGCCCGAGCGGCATCATCACCATATAATCCATTATGTGCGTAAACTGAATCCCCGCCAACACCAGCAACAACGCCAATTCGCGTTTATGCACATGATGCGGCACCGCGCCGAGATCTGCCAGATCGGTTGCGGCGGTGCTTTGTAAAACTTCCTCAGTATTTTTTGGCTTCATGCGGGTGTTTTATTGAGGGGTGGGAGCAGATTTTAAGATTGAGCATAGCGGTTTGTAGTTTCAGATAACATACTTCTCCATATGCTCAAGAATATGTTTGGGTATGTTTGGCCAACTAAACCCGCCGTTTTCATCCCATGATTTTGAACCTGCCATCAGCCCAAGATTCAACAGATCATCTTGCAAAACATCATGCGGATAGATATACCATTTACCAGTTTTATTGAATGCAATGTAGATGTCTTTGCCGCTATATTTTTTGTCGATGGTGAGGCGACCTTTGAGTTGCACCTTAATGAACTTCTTGCCATCTATGTGACAGGCGATGAAATCTGCACCTTGCCAATCATCGTTGAGCCACATGCAATTAAAGCCGTAGTCAGCTAGCTTGGCAGCCACCTTTTGAAAATTAAAATTTTCCCTTTGACGTGAATTCAATTATTCATATCGAATGTACTGAAACATGAATAGTCTTACCCCCTAACGAAATGTAAGCAACAAAATTACCACATGACCCAACACAGAATGCCATCTAAACTGACACATCATTTTCATCTCCCCAAGCTTTAAGCACGGCCAAGTATCCTAGCACGACGACTTACTCACTCACGTCGAATCGGATTGCCCTCACCGGACAAGGCTTTATATAAACTCGCGCGCCCCAAGCCCGTATCTTTAGCGAGTTGCGTCATGCCTTTTGCGCGTGCGATTGTGCCGCAGGGTGAGGGAGCAATTTGCGTTATTTAAATTAGCAATTGACCTAAATTTGTATAGTTAACATCCATTACAAAAACAGTGCCCCCGAAACGCCAAATCGCTCTGCCATTACTTTCGCTTGGCGCGCATTAAAAGCGCGTCGACCAGATAGCAACTCTGACACAACACCTTGGCTGCCCAACTCAGGCAGATCAATCTGACGCAAGCTGTCGCGCTGCATCAGGTAACGCAAAGCCTCTGCACCTGTCGCCGCTTTGGGCATTTTGTCTTTAACCTCATATTGAGCGACCAGCTCGCCGATATAGTCTGCCAGCCGAGCAAGTGGATGTTTTTCATCCGCACCCCCTGCATCCAATGCAGCATCGAGCGCTTCAACCAACTGTGCATATTCTTTTGCGTTGCGTGCGGGCTGAAGCAGTGGCGCAACATAGCTCCAATGTTGTATGGCATTTTTAACGCGATCATTCATTTCCAATCTCCCCGGTCATATTCTTTGTGCGTCAATATTGCTCTGATAAATAAACGTCCCGTGTTGAAGTGAATTGCTGCAATCAAGCGCAGTTTATTTCCACCAATATCAAACACAAACATATCACCCACTTTGTCTGTGCTGGAAAAAAGCACTCGCAACTCTGAAAAATTTCTCCACTCTGCTTTCTTGCACAGGCGATACCACTGCTCCAACGCACCAGCACATTGCGGATGCGCTCGCTGCGCTGCCAAAATTCGACGGTGAGTAATAATATGCACATTATCATTATATCTCAAAAAGAGATACTGGCAAGATGATGATAAAACTGATCGGTTACGCTCAACACTAGTGCGCTCTACTTCAACTCGCCAAAAAAATTCTTCACTGCCAGCACGCGTTGCGCGATGTCGCCATACTTCAATTCGATACGCACCTTATCCGGCCCGTTCAATTTGATATGGCGCTTGCTTTGAATAATGGTGATGATTTTCAAGGGGTCGATCGGTGGATTGGGCATGAATTGTATTTGTATCGCCTCGCTGGAAGCATCAACTTTAATGATGCCCAGCGGCTTGGCAATAATCCGCAGGCGGTGGCAGTCGAACAGTCGATGCGCGGGATCAGGTAGCAAGCCGAAGCGGTCAATCAACTCCTGATACATTTCATCCAAGTCATCTTGTGTATTGCAGTTAGCCAAACGTTTATATAGCACCAGCCGTTGATGAATATCACCACAATAATCATTGGGGAACAAAGCGGGGGTGTGCAGATTTATTTCTGTGGTCACGCCCAGCGGGTGCGCCATATCTGGCTCGTGACCCTGGCGTAATGAAGTAATCGCGGCATTTAACATGTCGGCATACATGGAAAATCCAATCTCGTGCATTTCACCGCTTTGCGATTCACCCAACACTTCGCCCGCACCGCGAATTTCCAGATCATGCATCGCCAGATAAAAACCACTGCCAAGTTGCTCCATTGCCTGTATGGCTTCCAATCTTTTTTTCGCTTGAGCGGTGAGTCCATCCAAACTATCCACCAATAAATACGCATACGCCTGATGATGTGAGCGACCCACTCGTCCCCGCAGTTGGTGCAATTGCGCTAAACCAAAACGATCCGCTCGATTCAAAATAATGGTGTTGGCAGTGGGAATATCGATACCCGTTTCGATGATGGTGGTACACAGCAACACATTAAATCGCTGATGATAAAAATCGCGCATGACAGCTTCCAAGTCACGCTCGCCCATTTGTCCATGCGCGATGCGAATGCGCGCTTCGGGCAATAGCTCCTCCAAATTTTCCAGCATGTTGGCGATGGTATCGACTTCGTTATGCAAAAAATAAATCTGTCCGCCACGTTTCAGCTCGCGCAAAATCGCCTCGCGGATAATGCCCCGACTGTAACTGCTAACAAATGTTTTAATCGACAGGCGGCGTTGCGGCGCGGTGGCGATCACTGAAAAATCACGCAGCCCTTCCAGCGACATCGCCAGCGTGCGCGGGATAGGCGTGGCAGTCAGGGTCAGCACATCCACCTCGGCGCGCAGGGCTTTGAGCCGCTCTTTCTGCTGCACGCCGAAGCGGTGTTCCTCGTCGATAATCACCAGGCCCAGGTTTTGAAAGTTGATGCCTTTTTGAATGAGCTTGTGCGTGCCGATAATAATATCCAGCTTGCCCTCGGCCATTTCTTTTAAGGATTGCGCCTGTTCTTTGGCGGAACGAAAACGCGACAACTCGGCAATCTTTATCGGCCAATCAGCAAAGCGCGTGGTGAAATTCTGAAAGTGTTGCTCCGCCAAAAGCGTGGTCGGCACTAGAAGCGCCACCTGCTTGCCATCCATCGCCGCGACAAACGCTGCCCGCAACGCCACTTCAGTTTTGCCAAAGCCTACATCGCCGCATATCAATCGATCCATCGGTTTGCCGCTCTGCAAATCTTCCACCACTGCCGTAATGGCCGCCGCTTGATCGGGCGTTTCTTCAAAGCCGAAACCTTCCGCAAACGCGGCGTAATCGTGTGCCGATAATTTGAACGCATGACCTTGGCGCGTGGCCCGTTGTGCATATAGATTCAACAATTCGGCGGCAGTGTCGCGCACTTGCAACATGGCACGACGCTTGGCTTTATCCCATGCGCCGCTGCCCAGTTTGTGCAACGGCGCGCTGTCTGCTGCGCCACCACTGTATCGTGAGATAACGTGTAACTGTGCGACGGGCACATACAACTTGTCGCTGCCCGCGTATTCCAGCAATAGAAATTCGTTCTCGCCCTCGCCCAAATCCAGTTTTATCAATCCCTGATAACGGGCGATGCCGTGCTGCTCATGTACCACTGGATCGCCCGTTTTCAGCTCGGACAAATCACGCAACATGCCTTCGACATTGCTTTTCTTGGCAGTGCGCGCGACGCGACTACGAGGCTGTGCAGTGTATAACTCGGTTTCGGTAATAATCGCCAGATGCGCATCCAGCAACATAAAACCGCTGCTGACCGTCGCCACACTCAGCATTAATTTTTCATGACTGGCGAGAAACTGTGCGTAACTTTCACACACCACGGGCGCTAAACCGTATTCGCGAAAATAGCCATCCATAATTTCGCGCCGCCCCAAACTGTCGGCGAGTATCAGCACGCGACCTGAATAATTTTCTACAAAATTTTGCAAGGCTTGCGTGGGAATTTCAGCACGGCGGTTGACTGAAAGGTTGGGAAGCTGTGCGGTAGCGCAGGCGGTGAGGTTTTTGGACTCGGCATCCACCCCCGAGACTTGCTCTTTATTAAAGGAGGAGACAGGCAGTTCGCTTGTTGCGGTTTGTTCCTCTAATAAAGCGGAATTAGCGGGAGTTTTGCTTGGCAACACATCCAACCGCGCAAATTTTTTCACCGCGCTGTAAAACTTTTCCGCATCCAAAAATAATTCATGCGGCTCCAACAAAGGCCGTTGCGGATCACCGCGCAGCAGGTTGTAGCGCGACTTTGCATCCTGTGCAAACACTTTTATCGCGGCATCCACATCATGGTGCAAACACAGCGTGGCACTGTCCGGCAGATAGTCAAATATCGTCGCGGTGCGTTCAAAAAACAGCGGCAAATAATATTCTATGCCCGCAGGGGCCATGCCCTTACCGACATCTTTATATATATTCGATTTGGTTGGATCACCCTCGAAGCGTTCGCGGAATCGTTGGCGGAAGCCAGTCTGGCCATTTTCATCCAAGGGAAATTCACGCGCAGGTAACAAACGGACTTCCGGAACGGGATAAAGCGTGCGCTGCGTATCCACATCAAATGAGGCGAGCGTATCAATTTCATCGCCCATCAAATCGATGCGATACGGCAACACGCTACCCATCGGAAACAAATCAATCAACCCGCCGCGTACACAATATTCGCCCGGCGCAATCACCTGCTGCACATGATTGTAGCCCGCCAGGGTCATTTGTTCGCGCAACGTGTTAATCGGCAGTGACTCGCCACGCTTTAGAAAAAAAGTATATGCGGCCAGATATTCAGTGGGCGGCAAAGGATACAGCGCCGTGGTGAGCGGCACGATAATCACATCTGCCGAGCGATTGCGTATGTGGTGCAACGTGGCGAAGCGTTCGGAAATTAAATCCTGATGCGGGGAAAAATGGTCGTAGGGCAGCGTCTCCCAATCCGGCAATAAATGCACGCGCAATGTGGGCGCGAAAAATGGCATCTCGTCCAGCAGGCGTTGCGCCTCTAACGCGCTGGCAGCAATAATGACCAAGGGGGCTAGTTGCTGTTTGCCATCCGCAACCAGACGCTGTGCGACGAAGGATGCCAAGGCCAGCGCATCGGATGAGCCATACAGCTTGGTGTAACGCGGGCGGGTATGGGTGGAATTAAGCAGCACGGTTGAGTGAATAATTAAGTGATGAAAATGACGGTTTGCTACAGATCAAAGCTAACCTTTCATTTTGAATAAATTGCGGAGTGCCAAACCGATTAGAAAAAAGGCTAGCAATGAAACCGTTTTGTGCAGGATTTCCAGCACGGTCACAATAAATTGGATGATCGCTTCGTTGGAAAATAAATCGCTCCGCAAAAGCTCCAAGTTCTTATCAAATCCCGGTAAGGGCACAGCGTTCAACAAGGCATAATGCACCCATTGCAAGGTGCGCTCCCGGCTTATATTGCCGTTCCAACCGTACGTTTCCGTGTGCAAACCATAAATCAGCGCAAAACCAGCCAGGCAATATAGCCAATATTTTAAGGGGTGCTTAAGGCTAAAACCATAATCCGATATTATTTCGTATAGTTGATACAGCCTTTTTTTGCTGCCTGTTGCAATGCCTGTCTCGGCCTGCATTTCCAGCTTGAAAAATTTCTGCTCCTCACGTATGGCATGTTGCTCGGCAAAAGCCAGCTTGAGTGTGCGGTACGCACGGGCGGCCTCCGCGCTGGGTGGAGCCAAAAATTCGGCATCGATAATACTAGTGTTTTGATGTAGGGTACAACCGTGAAAATTGGGGATTCCCCTGAAACTGGTTTTTTGGCCTTTGGGTATAACTTTCTCCCCATCGGGTGTCTTCACAGTTATTTCATCTGGAGTTGGGCCGAAGTCGGTTTTACTTAAAAAGATGCGCCCCTGGAAGCTGACCTCACCCTTAAACTGCGCTCCGCAAAATGAAATGTAGTCAAAAGCATCGCTACGCAGCCCCTGCGCCTCGGCATAGCTTGCGCGTTGTTGAGCAAACTCCTCACCACCCAGCTTTCTCCAGAAATTTCGTGTTGCCGACTCATCCCACGCATCGAAGCTTGCCTTATCGCCGAACTGCGCGCCCATGAAGCTTGCCCACTTGCCGAACTGCGCACCCTCGAAGCTTGCCTTATCGCCGAATGTACAGCCAGTAAAATCCACGCAATGAATGGGTTCTTTTGTTTCCTCATCCACCCTCCCCCCTGCAAAAGAAAAACCGGAAAAATCTATTGCAGCATCTCCACTAAAGTTCAACCCACTAAAATCCGGCATCGGCTCAGGGTAGGCCTTACGCCAAGCATTCCAAACATCCTTGCTCGCGCGAGCCAATGCCAAAAAACCTGCTTTGGTGGGGGCTGCGGGTGTGCCTAATAGGTTCCCGGCAAATAATGCCCGCGCCGCCACAATCCGTGCATCCGTATCGGACGGTGCGGCTGGCGTGGGTGGTTCCGGTGGGGTGGGCTCTTGCTTCATGGCAATGTCAGACATTAACTGATTTGATTAACCCGTAATTCCGTTTGAAAAAACGATTACCCCTCTCGTGCCAATGCTAAAAATTCCGTGCGCAAAGCAAGGTTGGGTTGCAGTTCACCGAGCATGGCAGAGGTGACGGTTTCTTCGCCCTCGGTGCGTATGCCGCGACTTTCCATGCACATGTGGCGGCAGCGTATCACCACGCCCACTGCTTTGGGTTCAAGGTGGGTCATGAGCGCGTTGGCGATCTGGATGGTTAATCTTTCCTGCACTTGCAGGCGTTTGGCGAAACAATTGACTAGCCGCGTCAGTTTTGACAGACCGACTATTTTTCCGTCGGGCACATAGCCAATAGTGGCCTTGCCGAAAAAGGGTGCCAGGTGATGCTCGCAATGGCTGTACACGGGAATGCCGCGCACGACAATAAGTTCATTATATTGCTGCGCGCCATCTTCAAACACTTTCAGGCATTCTGCCGGGTCTTCTTTGTAGCCGGAAGTCCAATGCTGCCAGGCCTTGACAACACGCGAAGGGGTTTCCTGCAAGCCGGGGCGATCAGGGTCTTCGCCCAGGCTGATGAGTAAACGCCGCCAATCGTTTTCAGTAAATTCTTCGTGTGCCATGTCTATGCTTTCAATTGTTAATCCCAGCGTGTATCGCGCACTTGAATTTGCTCATTTTCAACACGCACGGGAAAAGTGAGCGTCGGTTCATAAGCGGGTGCCGTGAGTGCTGCACCGGTGCGGATACAAAATTGTGCACCGTGGCGCGGACAGATGATATTACCATTTTCGATTGAGCCGCCAGTCAGTTGCCCGGCATCATGGGTACACATATCTTCAATCGCATAATACTGTCCGTCCAGATTAAACAGCGCGATGTGCGTGCCATCTACATCGACCACACGATAAGTATTGATTGCAATTTCTCCGACCTTTGCAACGGTTACCCAATCACTCATTGTTTGTTTCCAATTTCAATTTCAAAAATCCAACTAACGGCTCAGCAATATTTTTTAACAAGCTGTTGAAAACGTCGCGAGCGAAGGCAGAACAAGGCGCGAAAAGATGAGGAAGCGGAGTTGGCTCAATTGCCAATGAGCATTCCGAATCTTTGAGCAACACTGTTATGCCTAGCGCAGCAGTTTTCAACCTTGTTAAATTGCTACCACAATCATATTGGGCTCTATGGTCCGAACCAGATTTTCCACCCCTCGCAACGTGCCGGAGATTGAGCTGGGGCACGTACCACAGGCTCCTTGGTAATGTACGCTGAGCAGGTTGCCATCCAGATTGACTATGTACAAATCGCCGCCATCACTTTGCAGATAAGGGCGTATGTCGGAATCGAGCAACGCGCTGATCGCCGCCACGCGCGCTTTATCTTCCGGACTTAATGCTTCAAGCGCCTCGGATGCCGCCGCAACAGTTACCGCTGTTTGTGCATCTGCCGCAGGGGCTGCGCGAATCGGCACCGCAACCAACCGTGTTAACTCCGGCCAGTCGGCCTCACCGTCCTGCGTGACGGTCAGCCAGCGATCCACATAAAAAACATTGCTGACATGTTCGATGGCAAATAGTGCCGAGGCCAAAGGATCAACTGTTGCTTGCTCGGCATTTTCATATGAATGCGCGATGCCCCAGCTTAGCGGTTCCTTGAGTACGAACTTGACCGCGTTCGGGTTGGGTGTATCTTCTATGTCAGCTATTTTTGGCATGGTTGTTTTCTAAAATTTACGATTTATTTAGACCGCATGATTTTTTATTCAGGCATTCCCCACAGGCAGGTGCATGGGATCATTGTCCGCCTCGGTAGTAACCTGCTCGACATTGTCCCCTTGTGGGACCGAGTCAAAAGCCGCATGGAGCGTGTGCCAGGGGAGGATGGCACATTTCACCCGGGTGGGCAGATCATGCACGCCAGCGAATACTGCCAGGCGTCCGATATGCGCTAATTTTTCTTTTTGATCAGGAATGTTTAAATCCAGCTTGCCAGTAACCATTGCTAGAAATTCCTCGATTAAAATTTCGGCATCGGCTCTGGATTTTCCTTTTACCGCAACGGTCATCATGGAGGCCGAGGCTTTGCAAATAGCACAGGATTCGCCGTTAAATGCAATGTTCTGAATATTTTCATCTGCTATCGCCAGCGTGATGGAGAGGTGATCGCCGCACAGCGGATTGTGGCCTTCGGCATGGTGACTGGCTCGCTCAACAGCACCATAGTTGCGCGGCTTTTTGTTGTGGTCGAGAATCACCTCCTGATACAACGCCTTGAGATTAGCCATTATGCGAACACTTTCTGCACCATGCGTATACCCGCCACCAGCGCATCCACTTCCGCGCGCGTGTTGTAAAACGCAAATGAGGCGCGTGACGTCGCAGGGATACCCATGCGCTGCATGACAGGCTGCGCGCAATGATGTCCGGTACGCACCGCGATACCCTCTTGATTGAGCAGCGTGCCCACATCATGCGGATGAATGTGCTCCATCACGAATGACAGCACCGAAGCCTTGTCGCGGGCAGTGCCTACAATACGCACACCGGGTATCTGGCTGACTTGTTCAGTGGCATATTGCAACAGAGCGTGTTCGTGCGCCGCGATGTTTTCCATACCAATCGCGGATAAATAATCCAGCGCTGCGCCCAGGCCAATCGCCGCTGCGATGGGTGGCGTGCCTGCCTCAAATTTATACGGGATGGTGTTGTACGTGGTCTTCTCAAAAGTCACCGACAAAATCATGTCTCCGCCACCCTTGAATGGCTGCATACGTTCCAACAGTGCCGCCTTGCCATACAAAATACCGATGCCCGTGGGGCCGCATAATTTATGGCCAGAGAATGCATAGAAATCACAATCCAAATCCTGCACATCCACCTTCATGTGTGGCACGGCCTGCGCACCATCCACCAGCACAGGCACACCATGACTGTGGGCATAGGCAATCATTTTTTTAACGGGATTGATCGTGCCCAGCGCGTTCGACACATGAATCAAGCTGACAAATTTTGTGCGCTCGTTAAAGAGATTCATATACGCATCAAGCTGCAACTCGCCTACGTCATTGACAGGCACGACTCGAATTTTTGCGCCGCGCTCTTCCGCCAGCATTTGCCAGGGCACAATGTTGGAGTGATGCTCCAATGTGCTGATAATAATTTCGTCGCCTGTACCAATAAATTTACGGCCATAGCCGTGCATTACCAGGTTGATAGCCTCGGTTGTGCCGCTGGTAAAAATCACCTCGCGCTCATCAGCTGCATTGATAAAACGCTGTACCTTACGCCGCGCTTCATCATATTCGGCGGTGGCTAATTCAGATAAATAATGCACGGCGCGATGAATGTTGGCGTGTTGTGAGCTTTGATAACGCACCAGTCGATCAATCACCTGCTGCGGCATTTGTGCGGATGCAGCGTTGTCCAGATAGACCAGCGGCTTGCCTTCGACTTGCACATTCAGAATAGGGAAATCCGCGCGTATCTTGTTTATATTGAATGGCGGCGTACCGAAAGTGCTAATGGATGGATTATTTATTTTAGGCATGATGGGAGAGTTCGACGTTGCTTTCATAACATTCACTTCATTTGCTCAAGACCCGATTGCTTAAGTCCTGCCTGTTCAAGCACGGTCTGTTCGAGTTGATGTTTGAGTGATGCGACAGGAATGCGCTCCAAAATTTCTGCACCAAACGCATAGGTCAGCAGATTGCGCGCCACCACATCGGTCAATCCACGACTTTGCAAATAAAAAATTTCTTCGCCATCTAATTGACTAACCGTTGCGCCGTGCGTGCACTTCACGTCATCTGCAAAAATCTCCAATTGTGGTTTTGTGTCTACTTGGGCACGATTGGTGAGTAATAAATTGCGATTGGTTTGTTGTGAATCCACGCGCTGCGCGCCTGGCCTGACCATGACTTTGCCGTTAAACACGGCGTGTGCGCTGCCACCGATTATGCATTTATGCAACTGCCGACTGATGCCATGCGGTTTGGCATGGTCAATGCAGGTATGCGTATCGGCCAACTGCCGCTCCGAGATTAACGCCAGCCCATCGACCGTGCATTCTCCGCCCTCGGCGGCTTGCAGCACATTCAAGTTGTAGCGAGAAATACGCGCACCCATCGCCACACTCACTGATTGATAATGGCTGCCGCGCGCCAAAGTTACCGCACAGTTGGCAATATGAAACGCATTCATCCCCTCGCGCTGCACGCGAACGTGATGCACATGCGCGTTATCCGCCAGCGAAAATTCGCTGACCGTGTTGGTGAAATATGCCTCATCCTGCAAAGATACATAATCTTCCACGACGGTTGCTTTGCTGCCCGCCTCGGCGCGGATCAAGCAGCGTGGATAACTGACACCACCCTGCTTGGACGCGATAAATAACAGGTGTATCGGCTGCCGCACGGCAGTATCGCGCGCCAATAAAATGAGTGCAGCATCGCTCATGCAGGCGGTGTTCAATGCGGCGAATACATTATTTTTATACTCGGCTAATTGCCCCAGATACGTAGCAATGCGCACGTCTGTGTGGGCAGCTGATTTTTCAAGTGGGTGCGCAAGATTGGCTACAGTCACACCTTCTGCCTGCTCTGTATGCGATAAATGCGGTGCGTACACGCCATCCACAAACACCAAACGCGCACCTGCCTCAGCTATGGTAAAGCGTGCAATATCTGCAAGCTGCAGCGTGGACTCTGCGACCACGGGCTGAAACGATAATTTTGTTAAGAGGGAAATATCAGTAAAGCGCCATTCTTCATCGCGTGTGCTGGGCACGTTCAACGCGCTCACCCGCTCTGCTGCGGCAACTTGCAATGCAGTTAAAACAGGGGGAGCAATACATTGTCCCCTCATTGTCCCCTTGTGGGATGTGGGGCTGGGCGCAGATAAATGTCCAGCCAACAGAGTGGCTAAGTAACCGTTCGCAGGCTGGGTTTGATGAGTTACTGCTACGCTCATGCCACTATCCGTGCAGTCGCTTTAGGTTGGGAATTCACATCCAGATCGGGCTGTATCCAATCATAGCCACGCGACTCCAACTCCTGCGCCAACTCTTTGCCACCGCTTTTTATAATGCGCCCCGCTTCCATCACGTGTACAAAATCCGGCACGATGTAATTTAATAAACGCTGATAATGCGTCACCATAATGGTAGCGTTATTCTTGTTGGTTAAATGGTTTACACCCTGTGCCACGATGCGCAGTGCATCAATATCGAGGCCGGAATCGGTCTCATCCAGGATAGCCAAGCGCGGTTCCAGTATCGCCATTTGTAAAATCTCGTTGCGCTTTTTTTCGCCACCGGAAAACCCTTCATTGACACTGCGATCCAGAAAATCCGGGTTCATTTCCAGCAACTTCATTTTCTCGCGCACGAAATCATCAAACTCTAGCGGGTCTAATTCTTCATGACCGCGCCGGGTTTGCAGGGTGTTGTAAGCGAGGCGCAAAAATTGCCCGTTACCCACACCCGGAATTTCTATCGGATATTGAAATGCTAAAAACACACCCGCGCGCGCACGCTCCTCGGGTTCCAGCGCAAATAAATCTTTCCCATCAAACAGCACCGAGCCACCAGTTATCTCATAGGCCTTGTGTCCGGCCAGCACTTTAGAAAATGTGCTTTTGCCTGAACCATTCGGCCCCATGATCGCGTGCACCTCGCCGTACCGCACGGTAAAATCCACGCCCTTCAACACTTCCGTGCCATTGACGCTGGCGCGCAACCCGCGCACTTCAAGCAAAACTTTACTATCTTGAATGATCATCCAACACTTCCTTCCAGTTTATAACTCAGCAAATTCGTCGCTTCAACCGCAAATTCCAGTGGCAGTTGTTGAAACACATCTTTGCAAAATCCATTGATAATCATGGAAACTGCCGCCTCTGCATCAATGCCGCGCTGGGCAAAATAAAACATCTGGTCTTCGCCAATTTTTGAAGTCGAGGCTTCGTGCTCAACCTTGGCACTCTTGTTACGCACTTGCATATACGGGAAAGTGTGAGCACCGGAATGCTCGCCGATTAACATCGAATCGCACTGCGAATAATTACGCGCACCTTCTGCGGTCGGTGAAATTTTCACCAACCCGCGATAGCTGTTATTGGAATGCCCTGCAGAAATACCTTTGCTGACGATGGTACTGCGCGTGTTTTTGCCGATATGGATCATCTTGGTTCCTGTGTCGGCCTGCTGATAATTGTTGGTCACGGCAACCGAATAAAATTCGCCCACCGAGTTATCGCCCAGCAAAACCACTGAGGGATATTTCCAGGTAATCGCCGCCCCCGTTTCAACCTGTGTCCACGAGATGCGCGAATTTACGCCCTTGCACAAGCCGCGTTTGGTCACAAAATTATAGATACCGCCGATGCCATTTTCATCGCCCGCATACCAGTTTTGCACAGTGGAATATTTAATCTCGGCATTGTCCAGCGCGACCAATTCGACCACTGCCGCATGCAACTGATTGCTGCTGAACGCAGGCGCAGTGCAGCCCTCAAGATACGTCACCGACGCGCCCTCTTCGGCAATAATCAAGGTACGCTCAAACTGCCCGGATTCTTCGGTGTTGATACGAAAATACGTAGATAAATCCATCGGGCATTTCACGCCCTTGGGGATGTAGCAAAACGAACCATCGGTGAATACGGCAGAATTCAACGCAGCATAAAAGTTGTCCCCCGTGGGCACGACTGTGCCCAAATATTTTTGCACCAACTCCGGATGCTCATGCACCGCTTCGGACATTGAGCAAAAAATGACGCCCGCCTCGGCTAACCGGGCTTTGTACGTGGTGGTCACCGACACGCTATCAAAAATAACATCCACCGCCACGCCCGCCAGTGCCATACGCTCATGCAGCGGCACGCCGAGTTTTTCAAAGGTACGTAATAATTCCGGATCAACTTCGTCCATGCTTTTCAACTTGGCTTTTTTCTTAGGCGCGGCGTAATAGCTGATCGCCTGATAATCAATTTTTGGATGATGCACATTCGCCCAAGTGGGCTCTTCCATCTTGAGCCACGCCGCATAACATTTCAGACGAAAATCCAGCAGCCATGCTGGCTCGTTTTTCTTGGACGAAATCATGCGTATGGTATTTTCGTCCAGCCCCTTGGCCATGACATCTGATTCAATGTCGGTGACGAAGCCGTGCTTATACGGCTGGTTGATAATATTCTGTAAAACTGCACTCATTCAATTTATTCCTCTAAAACCTGCTGCGCTTGACATAACTGCGTTACTCGTTTGCTCAAATTGCTCATTGACATAACAGTCAACTCCGCATTTTTGCCACACTCGCGCCTTGTTCTACCGTCGCTCGCGACGGTTTTTGGGCACGCTTAAAACTTAAAATAATGCCAACTCAGGCCTGCTTTTTTTGTGCTGCACTTTTTTGCACAGTAACTTCGGAAAGGAAATTAAAACTTTCACCACAACCACACATGCTGTCGACCTTTGGATTGTCTATTTTAAAATGTTGCTTCAAACCTTCGGTGACAAAATCAAAGTTCGAGCCATCGATATAAGGTAGCGTCGCGTCATCCAACACCACCTTCGCACCAAACGCCGTAAACGTATGATCGTCGGCACGCACTTCATCAGCGTAGTCAAACGTGTAGGCATAACCCGAACAGCCCACTTTTTTCACACCTATGCGTAAAGCCAAACCTTTGCCACGCTTGGCAAGCTGGTTGTTAATTTGTTTTGCTGCACTTTCAGTAATATTGATTGCCATGTTTTTAACTCCTTAATGCTTACAGTCCATTCAAAATTACGCGCCTACTCTTGACGGGGTTGCCCGCTTCCGCAGCGTAATTTTCGCGATATTCTTTTTTGCTATTTCCTGACTGTCGATCACTTGCTGCAAACTCACGCCCGACAAATAACCATCTATGGCCACAGTCAGCCCCTCCCATAAATCATGGGTCAAACACTGCCGACCTTCGCGACAATTTGCCTTGCCACCGCAACGTGTGGCATCGACTGGTTCATCGACCGCCGCAATAATATCGGCAATGGAAATCTGCGTGCCCGGTCGCGCCAGGGAATAACCACCACCCGGCCCGCGCACCGCCAGAACTATGCCTTGCTTGCGCAACTTGCCGAACAATTGCTCAAGGTACGCCAAAGAAATACTTTGCCGCTCGCTGATACTGGCTAAAGTGACCGGGCTGGGCGTGGCAGAATCGCTCGTGCCTTCACACATGGCCAGATCAATCATCGCGGTGACAGCAAAACGACCCTTGGTAGTAAGACGCATGATTCCTCCCAAAATACACAGCCTGAAATTTGTTGTACACAGGTATTGCACACAGGATTGTTGCTAAAAACTTTTTCGCCAAAAAATTAAACCCAGAAAAATTAAGCCCAGCTATTAGACTGGGATCAAATAGCTTTAGGCTCAAATAACTGGGGGAATTTTAGAATACCCGAATGTTTTAGTCAACAATTTTATTCAGGTAATCAGGATCGAATTTATCGGCTGTCGCGCGCGCTTCTTCTACGTCTACACCCATTTTTTCCAACTGCTTAAGGATGAGTTCAATACGTTGATCGACTGCTGCACTGTGCCCCAACAAGCCATGAATCGCCTGTGCCAGCGGATCATTTTGATTGTTGCTGATACCGTATGCATTAAAGGCCGCAGCTTTCTTGTCGGCCTGCTGCGCTGCTGCCTGAGCATCATCTAAAATACGCGCGGGGATGCCCGCCGCCGTCGCACCTGCGGGCACATCTTTAACTACCACAGCGTTCGAGCCAATTTTCGCGCCATCACCTATGCTAATCGGCCCCAAAATTTTCGCGCCCGCCCCCACTACCACACCGTTGCCCAGCGTAGGATGCCGCTTGCCTTCTTTCCACGACGTGCCGCCCAGCGTCACACCATGATAGAGGGTCACATCTTCGCCAATTTCCGCTGTCTCACCGATCACCACGCCCATACCATGATCGATAAAAAATCGGCGGCCTATGGTCGCGCCGGGGTGAATTTCTATGCCCGTCAAGAATCGTCCAATATGTGACACAAAACGTGCCAGCCACTTAAAGTTTGCTCGCCACAACGCATGTGCAACGCGATGAATCAAGCGCGCATGAAATCCCGGATAGCACGTTAACACTTCAAACGTGCTGCGTGCAGCCGGGTCACGGGAAAAAACACTGGCGATATCTTCTCTAATTGTGTCAAACATGTTTATTCACTTTTCTGCTTTAATTTACCGTGATATTGCGTCGTCAACGTCAGAATACCCCGCAAAATATTGATCTCTTCCTGCTCCAGACGCGCGCGGGCATACAGTCTATGCAACTTATACATCAACTTGGTGGATTGTTTGTCGCGCAAAAATCCGATCCCAGTCAATGTCTCTTCTAAATGTTTAAAGTACCGCTCTACCTGCTCGGCGGGCGCGGGCACTAATTCTGGCGCTGCGCGCTGACCCGGTTCAACTGCGCCCTGAATTGCCGCCAACCGCAGCTCATAGCCCATCACCTGCACTGCTGCCGCCAGATTCAGTGAGGAGTATTCCGGGTTCGCCGGAATGCACACCATAAACTGACAGCGCGCCATTTCGTCATTGGTCAATCCCGACATTTCTGTGCCAAACAATAATGCCACCGGATGTGCTGCCGCCTGCTCCATCACCATTGACATCGCCACACGCGGCGCAAACACTTCCTGCGAAATATCGCGCACCCGCGCGGACATGCCTGCCACCAGCACTGCGCCGTGCAATGCCTCATCCAGCGAACTACATATCACCGCACTTTGCAACACATCATCCGCCCCTGCCGCCATCGCTTCGGCCTGACGATCCGGAAAACGCTGCGGATTGATTAAATATAGGTGCGCCAACCCCATGGTCTTCATTGCTCGCGCAGCCGCACCAATATTGCCCGGATGGGTGGTGTGGCTGAGCACCACACGCACATTATTTAAATTGATTAGTTTATCCAAAACGTTTTTCGCACTAAAATGCGCCTTCGGAATAATCCGACTGCTCATTAAATATTAATAAAGACTCCCTATGCATCCCATGCTAACCATCGCGGTGAAAGCCGCTCGTCGTGCTGGTAACTTAATCCATCGTGCCGCTGATAATCTCGACCATCTCACGGTGACTAAAAAATCACATTCCGATTACGTCAGCGAAGTTGATCGCACCGCTGAACAAGCCATCATCACCACTTTGCTGGATGCCTACCCCAGCCACGCAATTCTAGCAGAAGAGAGCGGCGCTCAAGGTAACTCGGAATATGTCTGGATCATCGACCCGCTCGATGGCACCACTAATTTTCTGCATGGCTTCCAGCAATACGCCGTGTCCATCGCCCTGCTGCACAACAATGTACTGACCCAAGCGGTCATCTACGATCCCACCAAAAATGATTTATTTACTGCCTCGCGCGGGCGCGGGGCATACCTGAACGATCACCGCCTGCGCGTCAGCAAACGCACTGAATTATCAGATTGCCTGATCGGCACGGGCTTCCCTTATACCAACTTTGAGCACATGGATGCCTACATGGGCATCCTGCGCGACATGATGAAAAAAACCTCCGGCCTGCGTCGCCCCGGCTCGGCCGCACTGGATCTGGCTTACACCGCCGCTGGACGCTATGATGGATTTTTTGAAACAGGCTTAAAACCGTGGGACATCGCTGCCGGTTGCTTGCTCATCACCGAAGCGGGCGGATTGGTAGGTGATTTACAAGGCAATGGCAGTTACTTAAAATCAGGACACATCTGCGCGGGCAACCCTAAAATATTTTCCCAAATGTTACAAGTCATCGCGCCGCACCTTACTGACCAGCTAAAAACATGCAAATAACTCTCCGGTGACCATGTAACTGTCAAGCAACAAGAGGCCAAACATCGCTATGAAAATAACTGCTACTATACTTCTGACACAACTCAATTCACAGAAAGTTAACGTCATGCTGAAAGTACCGTCTATGTCCAGCACATTTCCCTGGCAAACAACGTTTCAGAGACAAAAGCTCCGAATAACATCACAGATAACATTATTTCTGCTTGCATCAACTTCAGCATTCCTGTTATCGAATAGTGCCCTTGCCGCCACGCCTGAACCGAAAACCCCGCCCAGTATAATTACACCATCCAGCACGCCTACGCCATTCACTGGGACTCTACCAGCTGGCAAAATAACCACAGCGGATAGAATGAAAACGTTACTCGGACAAGGCAAAGCCGCCGAAGCCTACGCATTGGGACTGCAGTTTGCCGATGAATTCGGCGATCCGGCCTTTGATTTTTATTTTGGTGTCGCGGCGCTGGATTCCGGCCACGCGGCCGAAGGCGTGTTAGCTCTGGAAAGATACGTTCTCAATTTTCCCGACAGCACCCATGCCCGCCTGGAATTAGCACGCGGCTACTTCATTTTGGGTGAGGATAATCGCGCACGGGAAGAATTTAACGCCATTCTCAAAACCAATCCCCCGCCCACTGTGCAGGCTAACGTCACGCGCTTTATGGATGCCATTCGCTCGCGCGAATCACGCTTCAAAACTACGGCTGGCGCTTATGTGGAAGCGGGGTTGGGCTACGACACCAACGTGAACGGCGGCGTGAACAATGCGGAAATGGTATTGCCCGTGTTTGGATTTACCAAACTCACCTCGGGCGTTAAAACTGACGACGGCTTTAGCCATTTGGCTGCTGGCGGACAAGTCACTCACCCGCTGGCACCTGGCATGTCGTTGTTTGGCGCGGCTAATATCGACACCCGCATGTATTTTAAAGAAGACCTATTCAACCAACTCAACATGGCAGGCTCGGGCGGGCTCTCTTATTTGATGGAGAAAAGCCTCTTTCGCGGCAGCATGACCTACGCCACAACGAAAGTTGATGACAATCATTTTCGAGATGTCATTGGCGCGGGAGGCGAGTGGAATTATCAACTGGACGAATTGCAAGCACTCAATGTCGGCGCGCAATATGCACAATTACAATACGCTGAAGCCAATCAAGTACGCAACTCCAACTATACGGCACTCAGCCTGGGTTATCGCAAAGCGTTTATCAGCAATTTCCAACCGCTGTTACAAGGTACATTTACCCTGGCAGATGAGGATAACAACAACCCGCTAGGTGCAGTACGCAACGACCTCAGCCGTAATATTTATGGCTTGCGCCTTGGCGTCAGCCTGACTCCTGCCCCCCAATGGTCGCTCAACTCAGGCATCAGTTACCAAAACAGTGCATATCAGGGCGCGGATATTTTGCTCATCAAGCGCGAGGATCATTTTTTATCATTCGATGCCGCACTCAGCTACGCCATCGCCAAAAATTTAGTAGTCAAAAGCGAATTATTGGTGGCCAACAACGCTTCCAACAACCCGCTAAACGCGTATCAGCGTGAAAGTCTCACCTTCAAAGTCCGTTACGAATTCCAATAGGAGCCTAACATGAAAAATATTGGCACGAAAAAATTTGGCATGAAAAAGATCATCACGAAAACAACTTTTATTTCACGTACCCCGATAGCCGCTCTGCTGATTTTGCTAAACATTTCAGCCACGCCTGCGTATGCCGCAGTAGCCGGACGCGTACTGGTCTCAGTCGGGGATTCTGTTGCAATACGCAATGGACAAGAAGTACGGCTGCGCTTCGGCTCGCAAATTGAAGACAAAGACACGCTACGCACCGGTGCAGCAGGCACGCTGCAAGTACGCTTTACCGACCAGAGCATTGTTGCCTTGCGCGAGAAAAGCACGTTCAAACTGGAACAATATGCCTACGCCAAAGAAAAAGGTGGCACACAAACAGCCATTTTTAATCTCATCAAAGGCGGCTTTCGCACCATTACCGGCCTGATCGGTAAATCCAATCAAAAAAGTTACTCGGTTAAAACGGCTGCCGCCACTATCGGCATACGCGGCACCCACTACGCGGTGCGTGTATGCGAAGACGATTGTAAAAACCCGGATGGCTCAAATGCCAAAGATGGCGTATATGGCAGCGTGTTGAGCGCATCCGACAAAGACAGTCGTATCGTCATTAACAACCTCTCCGGCGAAAATGAGTTCAGCAGAGACGAGCACTTTTATGTGAAAGATGAAAAATCTTCTCCTGAAATGTTACTGGTGCCACCCTCTTTCGTCGCTGATAATTTAAAAGGACGTGGACAGGTTGCAAATGGAAAGTCCGGCAAAGACGATGAAGGACGGAATGAAAAAGCTGGCCGCGAGGCTGGCGAAGACCAGGGGCGAGATAACGCTAAGGGCGGCTCAGACCATGATCCCCGCCCAAACATGATTTCCAGAACTTTTGAGTCCAAAGTGACAGTAAATGACCCCAACTGTACCACAGGCGATTGTCGTAACTTACCCCCGCCGCCACTGCAACGCGGCTCCGTCGAGGTAACAGGTAAGGTGGGGCATATAGCGGGACTCTTAACTGGCGGCTCATTTTCAACCGGACTGATTTCAAAGAACGATGAACTGCCCCTCAAACCAACCGGCGAGCTAGTCAGGGTGGAGCAGGAAGGTGTCGCGCAACAACGCATCCTGGACATAGGCCTCGCCGGCAATTTCGGCACGGGTCGCCATGCTATAGCAGGTAATCTTGCTTGGGGTGCTTGGATAGGCAATGGCATCACGGATCAATCAACCAGTATTAACGGCACTTTCACTAATCCATTAGATTCCTTCGTCTATCTATATGGTGATGCCGCCCCTGTTCTGCCGAACAACCTCGTCGGTATTTACAAGCCAATCGGCGGCATTGCGGTAGATCGCGCCGGGCAAACGGGGAAAATAACAGAAATAACGGGCGGTGACATCAGCGTAGATTTCCTCAAGCAACTGGTCTCGCTCAACAACTTGACTGTGGGTATGAGTAACCGCAGTTTTACCTACAATACAATCACCCCGGTTGCGATTACTGCTGGTGCGTTTAGCGACTTTGGCACAGCAACTTGTACCTCTGGCACTATCACATGCGCAACAAGCTACGTCTTCAATTCAAGTGGCATATTCACCGGGGCATTCGCGCAAGGCATAGGTTTGCATTATTCCTTGGATGGTGGCGCCGCTGACCAAATCATCGGCGTAGAAGGCTTTTTGCGCGAGCCCACAGCCACTCAAACATTCCGCCCAGTCATCAACGCTTCAAATTTTGGTGTAGCGGGTGGTTTGGCGACCACTATCGTTTCAGGATTGGGGGCGACAGAAAAACTACTGTCATTTACCGCAGATCCCACAGCGGGTGGTGGCATCCTTGCAAGTGGCGTGGAAACAAATCTTTTGTCATTTACTGCTGTCACCGACATGGTCGGCGGCCTTGCCGCCATTAACGCGCACTGGGGACGATGGGTCAATGGGGCACTGAATATTGACGGCTTCCTTACCGCAGGTACGGGCGTGCATTACATTTATGGTTTTGATCTGACCACGCCGTCGGTGGTGGCAGCTCGTCATGGCATTTTCAATTTCACCCATCTGGCTGGCACTACACCCACTGACGACCTAGGCCTTATCGCCGGTGTATCCTCTTTTGGCTCGATGTTTGTGAATTTTCAAACCAACGATGGCGTGATGAGCCCGATGAATTGGACTATCAATGGCACAACCCACAACATTAACAGTGTGGATATCACGCTAGCTCCCGATGCACAACGGGGCGTTGTCATTATCAACGGGACTAGTATTGACGGAACATGTTCTGGTGGGGCGGCTTGTCCTAATGGCGGGGCAGCTAGCACCCAAGTTACTGGCGCGTTTGCCGGAGCGAATGGCAACTATGCCGCGTTATCCATTGCCACACAATCCATCGCTGGCAGCACCGCTTCCGCACAAATTTATAGCTGCGCGAATTGCGGCAGCACTGCCGGTATCACGCCAGCAGGCGCGGTGGTAGCGTATGCGGGTGGCACTGGGCTAACAACTTTTGCCAACACCGACAATCCGCTTTTTATCTTGCCCACTGACAAAACACTGGATAGTGCAGGCAACTTAATCGCCTATAACACCCTGTTTCAGGACAGTGCCACTCACTTAAACGTAGACAGTGTCAGCACACTGACCAACAACGTAGTATCTGACGGCACAGTAGGTCCCGCCGGAGATGGTTATGGCCGTTGGAGTGGCGGCCAGATTACTGGCAACATCTTGGCCAATCCCAACCTGCCAGCAACACCCTTTACCCCTGCATCCGGCATTCATGTCGCCTACTCCGCAGCATTAACGCTACCGGAAGTCATCGCTGCCAGAACAGGTACTTTTAATTTTAACCACACTGGCGGCACGTTACCAACCGACCATCTGGGGAATGTCGGCACTTTTGGTGGTGGCAATTTGAATGTGAATTTTAATCAACCGCAAACAGCATCGATGAATGCCAATTGGAATGTAGGAGGAGTTGCCTACACTTTAACCGCTACACCACTCACGCTATCTGTTGATGGCGCTGGTGCGCATATCGGAGCCTTTCTCCCCAACGATGTAACGGCTACTTGCTCGGCTTGCAGCCCAATTATAAATCAAGTAGCCACCATCGACCAACTCAACATCCAAGGTAACTTTAGCGGCTTAGCAGGCAACACCATCAACATGGCCATCTCAACCTTTGATGCGGGAGTTGGCGCAACTGCACCAGTCCCCGTCACCAGTGCCTCGGTGCAAGTGTTTCAGGAAGGAGCACTTCCGGTGCTGGCGTTACAAAGAGGTGCGCTTCCGTAGATTCAACATTATTGGGTGCAACAAGCAGGCTGTTTGTATTTGCAGCCTGCTTTTTTATTGGTTATTGCTTTTAGCCCAGATTATCCATTAGCCGTAAGTCTGAATATAACGGAGCATACCCCCCTTGAAAAAGGGGGGATGGGGGGATTTGAACATCGCACAAATATAAAAATCACCCTCCACCCCCTCGCAAGCTCTCCCCCTTTTACAAAGGGGGAAGTGTGTTGAAATTTCCAATGGATTATTTGGGTTTATTAAAGCGCATCTAAATTCTAAAGATAAAATCGCTGTTTATGCATCTGTGCCAGCAACAATAGAAATACATGTTTGACAGCTTGCCATATTTGACAGCTTGTAAGATATACAAGTATAACACAGACGTTCACTGGACGTTTCGGGGGGCGTAATTTCAGTTGTCTTTTTACTTTGCAATCTTTATAACCAGCGACTTGGTTGTTGTCTTTTAACAACCTAGTCGAATGGCTAGTTGTTTCATCAGGTCAATTTAATCTATAGGGGAATAAATATGAAAAAGCTCGTAACAGTATTAACTTTGATGGCTGCATTTCCAGCAGTAGCATTGGCAGCAAATGATAACGTCGGCGGTTGCGGCCTGGGCTCCATGGCGTTTAAGGGTCAAGCCGGCATTGCTCCACAGGTGTTGGCGATTACCACGAATAGCATTTTGGGCAATCAAACTTTTGGCATTTCCAGCGGCACGCTGGGCTGCACACAAGATGGCATGGTGAACTCGAACATGAAGTCCGCGATGTTCATTGATAGCAACAAGGGTCAATTGGCGCGCGACATGTCAGTCGGCAGTGGTGAGACTTTGGCTGCACTATCCCATCTAATGGGTATGACCGCTCAAGACCAGCTCGCCTTCAACCGTTTGGCTAAAGACAATATGGCACGTATTTTTACCGGTGACAACGTCTCAACTGAACAAGTTATCGTCGCTTTGCGCGAAGTATTGGCTGCAGATGCAACACTTGCTCGCTATCAAACTGCGCTGTAATACATACGCAGGGTACAAAAACCCAGTGGCATCACCACTGGGTTTTTTCTTACTCAAAATATAAAACAGAATACTCAATAGATGCGCTCGATATGCCTCATCATATTAGCGATGCTATGGTTGCCGCAACATCGCGCATTCGGTGCAACTGATCATAGCTACCTCACAGAACTAGTCGAAAAATCGCGACAGCTCAAGCTCTCCGAACGGCAGGAATGGCTGAAGTTGGGACATTACGTGCCTAATTTTATTACCCTAGGTCTTATTACCCTTGGTTTAACTTCTCAGGGTGTGCATGGCTTGGTCGATAGTCCCCAGTTTTACACCGCGCCTGACGGCAAAAATAATCCTCAAGCAGAGCTCGAAGCGACGCTGGCAAGTTTTTATTCGGACATGGCAGAAAGTAGTACACAGCAAAATCCACAATGTGCTTTTGTGGCGCGCTATGCGTGGCTCAATGAGCAGCTCGATTTCGATCCGCAACGCTTGCCGCGCCAAGACTGCAAGCGTTACCAACAGTGGCACGCCGCGTTAAACCCCGACAGCTTGACGCTGATTTTTGCCTCGGCCTACATCAATAGCCCTTCTTCAATGTACGGCCATCCGCTGATCAGAGTGGATGCCAAAGACCAAAATGAGCAGACCAGATTGTTGGCCTACGCCATCACCTTCGCGGCCAACACGGATGAAAGCAACGGACTCGCCTTTGCGGTGAATGGCCTGTTCGGCGGCTATCCTGGCGTGTTTTCAAACATGCCCTATTACCTCAAGGTGCGCGAATACAGTGCGCTAGAGAATCGCGATCTATGGGAATACCAACTCAATCTCAATGCCGAAGAGATTGACCGTGTTTTGAGGCACGCTTGGGAACTGGGGGCTAATCACTTCCAATATTTTTTCTTCGACGAAAATTGCTCCTATCATTTGCTGGGTTTGCTTCAGGTTGCGCGCCCGGAATTGGATATGACCAGCGAATTTCGTTGGTGGGCGATTCCCGCTGACACGGTAGGTGCAATCGCCAAGCAGCCGAATATGGTCAAACAAGTTGTGTTTCGCCCAGCCAATGCCACCGTCCTGCGCCACAGGTTGCGACAATTAAGCGAAGCAGAGCGCGATTTAGTGAAGGGCATAAGCATCAAGCGCATCGCAGTAGACGATCCGACACTGCACAAGCTGCCCGCTAACCGTGTAGCGGCGGTACTCGAAGCCAGCCAGGATTACCTCAGCTACCGACGCGCCCTCGGCAAAAATGATGTGGCCGACCCTGCCGGACTGACGCACGAATTGCTCACTGCACGCAACCGCCTGGATGTTGCCGCACAGACACCCGACATCCCCACTCCAAAAACGCATCCAGATCGCGGACATGGCTCATCGCGTATTGCCCTCGGTGCGGGGCGCAGGGATGAACAAGCATTTCAAGAATTGAAAGTGCGCGCCACCTATCATGACATCATGGATGCCGACGACGGATATGCACGCGGCGCACAGGTTGAATTTTTCAGCTTGGCACTACGCCATTACGATCTCGGCACAACACGGGTCGAAAAATTTACGCCTGTTAGCATTTTGTCGCTGGCTCCACGCGATGAATTTTTTCAGTCCATGTCATGGAAGATAGCTGCCGGATGGCAACGGACACGCGCCCGTACAGGCCAAGAGCCACTGGCGTTTGCGCTGGATGGTGGCACCGGAAGCGCTTGGTCAAACGAGCAAGATACGGCATTGTGGTATGTCCTGTTAGATGGCAGCTCGCGACACAGTCACGCGCTTGAAAAAGGCTACGCGCTGGGGGCGGGGGCGAGCATTGGCGGGCTGTTTGATTTAACACCGCGTTGGCGTATGCACAGTTATTTACGCAACACTCAGTATCTCTTGGGGCAGCGCGATACAGCGCAAATACTGGGCTTGGAACAACGCCTTGCGTTAAGCACGAATACTGCTGTGCGCCTGGATGTGGTACGTCAACGCGAATTTAAACGCAGTGACAATACGGGCTTATTGTCGATATTGTTTTACTTTTAATGATGGGCATCACCATGCACACCCTAAAATTACTCCTACTCACCGCACTGCTGTCAGGTTGCACGAATCTATTTTTTCACCCGCACCGGATATTGATTGATACACCAGATAAATTTAACCTCGATTATCAGATAGAAAAAATCAAATCGGCGGACGGTACCTTACTGAACGCATGGTTTTTGCCCGCCCAAAATATTTCTGCCAAAAATAATTCCATCCAGCCAAAAATCAAGCCGGAGGCGAAAGCCACTGTGCTATTTCTGCATGGTAACGCCGAGAATATCAGCACGCATTTTCGCAGCATCGCATGGCTGTCGCTAGAGGGTTTTAATGTACTGGCTCTCGATTACCGTGGCTATGGCGAGTCTGAAGGCGTGCCTACGTTAGCTGGAATGCAACTCGATATTGATGCTGCAATGCGTAGCCTGCTAGCGCATCAAGACGTTAACCCAAATAAAATTATTGTCTTTGGACAAAGTCTAGGCGGCGCGCTTGCCATTCATTACACCGCGCACAGTGCTTATCGCGCTAACATTCGGGCAGTCGTCATCGATAGTGCATTTTATGATTATCGACAAATTGCCAGAGAGAAGCTGGCTACGTCACCGCTTACCTGGCTGCTTCAATGGCT